>JANODW010000890.1:0-7253 GCA_031412875.1 Pirellula sp.
ATGACCGACCTGCAGTCTCGACTGAGCCGCCTCGAGAAAGACTTGGGAGTCGTCTAAACAAGTCCCCGCCTGTGCGATCGCTGTTACAAACTCTTTACATTCGGACAACCGATTTCTAGAGGATGCGATGCTACATTGGTACCGATGAATATCCCTTACCAGGCAATTTCCAAATCGGTATCGTTGAGGCCCCATAATGAAGAAACAAAATAGTCAACCCAATCGTGTGCGCACCCGTTTGCGACTGGCGACCCTATTGGCAACGCTCAACCTTTGCTCTTCGCCCCTCCTCTTGGCGCAGTCGAAAACTTCAGACGCCGAAGGGGCAGAGAAAGCAGAGAAGGCAGAGAAGGCAGTACAGAGCAAAGTCGTCTCGGTCGCGTTGTTCAAAAATGGCCTCGCAATCATCAAGCAGCAAGTATCGCTTCAAGGTGCCGGACTCTATCGGCTCGATGATGTCCCGGAGCCGGTTCACGGTACGTTTCTCATTGAAAGCAATGGGCCATTGGAGGCCCGCGTGCAGGCTCGCAAAGCACCGGCGAAAAACCAGTCCTGGCTTGGAAGCAATCTGCAAGACGAATTGGCTGGACTCAAAGTAATTATCCAGGGTCGCAGCGCCAAGTCTCCGATCATGGGAACGGTCATGCGAAGCCCTCAGTCAGAGGTGGAGGTGGCCAGCCCGACAACCAGTTCGAGAGCTTCCTTCCAACCCTACAATCCCGCCCCGAGTCGCTTTCTTTTGTTAAAGACCGAACAAGGCATTTCCTATGTCGATCTTGGGGACATCGTATCGCTTGAAGCAGTCGGAAACCCGCAAATCAAGGAGCCCGTTCTAGAGAACAGGTCAGTGCTGCTGTTGGATGCGAAGGCATCGGGTGTTGGTGAGACGGCCATGATCAGTTACCTCGCGCACGGCTTGGCTTGGGCCCCGAGTTACAAAGTGGACTTGATCGACGGTAGTCGCTTAAAGATCGAGCAAAATGCAGCTATCCGCAACGAATTGATGGACCTGAAGGATACAGAAATTTCCGTCATCAGCGGTTACCCCAACGTGGCATTCGGTCAAGTCGTATCGCCGCTTGCTGCCTCGCAAACGTGGGAGCTATTCTTCCAGCAATTGGGAAACAAAAGCAGCATCAATGTGTTCAGCAACTCCGTCATCATGCAAAATTCCGCCTACAACATGTCGGGCAACTCGTCTCGATCGTCTGGCCTAGCCGTCGCTCCCAACAACGGCGACACGATCGATCTGCACTACCATTCCATTGGCAAACGAGCACTCAAAAAAGGGGATGCGATCGCGCTCTCAACGGGTAGTGCTCAAGTGGATTACGAACGCATCGTGGAATGGAACATCCCCGACAATCGCGATGAGTGGGGTAGTCCTTCCAACACTCAAAGGGTGGATCCTGCAACCGGTCAAATGCTCCAAGACGACGTCTGGGATGCTCTTAAATTCAAAAACTCGCTCCCCTTTCCAATGACCAGCGCGCCGGCAATGGTTATCTCCGCCGGCAACTTTAGCGGTCAAGGGCAAGTCCTGTGGACCAATCGCAACGAAGAGGCCACTCTGAGGGTCAACAAAGCGTTAAGCATCCGCGCTCGGAATGTCGAGTATGAAAACCAAGTGGGGGAACCCGGTCAAGCTGAGCGGGACTTGATCTACATTGGCGGACGCCGTTTCCGCAGAGTGACCGTCAACGGCGAACTACGGCTTTGCAACAACCGCCCCACGCAAACCAAGATGATAATCAAGCGGCAGTTTTCCGGCGACTATGTTAAAGGGGACGACACTCCAAAAATTGATCTGCGAGAGGAAGGAGTCTGGACCGTGAACAAACGCAATGAACTCACTTGGACCCTGTCTTTGAAACCAGGCGAAGAGCGTACCGTCAAATATCAGTATTCGGTCCTCATCAACTTTTGACCCTTGATGCCGAACCGATTCATCACGATTCATCGGCCAACCTGCATACCGATCCATTCTTTGATCACGAACTGCAGTTTCAAAAGCTCCTCGGCGTCCGGCAGGAATTGGTTGCAAGTCAATGGTCCCGTTCCGGACCGATAGTCCGCAACAATGGGCAAAGCCGAGATTCCCGCTCGCGAAGCCAGCCGCATCGCACGGGGCATATGGATCGCGCTGGTCAATATGGCACATCGTTTGCCTTGCCAATACTCAGGATGGCTTTTCAGAGAAGCAATCTCTGACGAAGTATTTTGACCGGCCAATTCTGAAATAGCTTCCTCAGGGATCCCGAGATCTATCCAGATTTTCTTGGTTTGTTGACTCGGGTCGTCTTGCTGCTGGAATTCTCCTGAGAGCGTTCCGGTCAGCGAAAGATTGTCACCTGTGGTCACCAAGTGCTTTACCATTCCCGACAAATAGAGTCTTGCAGCGTAGCCAACACGATCGCCCACCGTGCCAAATTGAGCGCGACCGTCGGGAGCGGCCGTCGTCCCACCTCCCAGCACGACCACATAGTCAAAGGGCTCATTGGAAGCGAAAGGCGCGCTGGGGACGGACGACTCCCAAGCTCGCAGCACCGTAGAGACAAACGCTTGCGAACTTAGCATCCACAGGAGGCTTGACCCGATCATCAACGCCATGCCAACACCGCGGTCCCCCCTTTGATCCCTCCGTTGATCACACCGTCGGAACAAAGCGACCCCGACGACAAGCGTCCCGACAATCGAAACAAACAACGGCTGAGCCATATTGGTCAGCATCTTTTCAACGGAAGTTTTGCCGCTGATCCCTGCCGTAACGGCGAGCGGCATGCAGATCGTTAGGGCGAGTACCAAAGAAGTTGGCATCCACCAACTGCGGCTCTGCTCGCGAGGCTCATGAGGCATGCGTTTCAATCCCATTGCGTTGTTCGGCCATTTCTCGGGTCCATTCTAACGACACTGTTTAACGTCACTGTTAGCGTTATTTCCAACGTCACTTTTCGGGCAGTTTTATGTAGCCTGGCCAATCGGGGGGCGCCGAGCGCCCGTGCTGCGCGATAAACACAGTTAAAAAATCTTTCACGCGATCTTCTGCGGGGACTTGATGGAGCAGCCGAAAAGCTTCGCCCCAGTTGCCGTCCTGCAGTCCATCGAGCGCTTTCTCGTAAGCCAGGATGTGTGCATCGGTCAGTAGCACCTCGGGGCCTTCGGGAGGAAGCAGTTCGCTGACCATCAACGGTGTCGTCATTCCAACGGGCAAGACCCTCGCGACGCGTCGGGTTCTTGCAATGGTGGGGGACACTTCGGATCGTACTCGCTTTGCCGTTGCTTCGTCCATCAAGATCGGTGCACGTAGTTGTTTCGTCATGCTTTCCAGGCGGGAAGCCAGATTGACGACCGGTCCAAACACGGTGACTTTCACTTGGTCTACTGTGCCGATACGGCCCGCCACGGCGCGACCGGTCGCGATTCCCAAACCTGCTCGAAACCCTGATAGCGCATGTTTTTCTATGGCGGCTGCGGTTTCAAATTCAGCGCGGATGGCCAAGGCAGCTTGAGCGGCTTGCAAAACCGAACTTTGCTGTTCGAGTGGCCAGCCCCAGAACCCCATCGCCGCATCGCCATGGAAATCGCCGACCACGCCATTGCGGTCCAGAATATGATGCGTCATCACTCCCAGAGCATCGCTGACGCGTCGCAGCAGTTCGAGCAGTTTATCGCCAGACTCTTCGCTTTGACGTGAAAAGCCCCGCAAATCGCAGAACAGTACCGACACATTGGCCTCGCGCGGCGCAAGCACTTCGTCGGGATCACGCGTCGCCAAAGCCTTTTGCACAACAGGCGCAAAGAAAGGACGCAACGAATCTTGACGGCGTTGCAGCAAACGGGTCTGTCGCAGGGAGCCGAGCGTGGTGGCGGTCAGTTCGGCGAATTTGAGATCATCCTGCAAATCGATCGTGAATGCGGCGGTAGCATCCCTCGCATTTTGAGGAAGCATATTGCTGAAATCGCCAGCCACATAGATGGCCCAACCCGGGCACGCCTCGCTATTGATGGGGGTACAAAAAGCCCAGTCGACATTTTCGCTTTGGGTATACGATTGATTGGAATCGATACCGCGGCTCCAGACATGCAACACACTCTCGTGGGTAGAGATGGCTTGTTGTATCAATTGCGCCGAGGGGGAGAATTGATGCCCGAGCAAATTGCGTGAGTCCCAATGCAACAAGCGGATGCCGAATTCGTTGACTTCGCTGGAGCTGCGACCTTTACTGACGCTCACTTTAGGCTGGGGTGGTGTGGGTTCTCCCGAAGGCTGATTGCCGACAATCGCTACAAAACTCGCCTGCTGGATCCCTTGCATGAGAACGTTGACGACGCGCGCACATAGCTCCTCGTCGGTGTTGCTGCTAGAAATGATTTCTGGCACACGGCTAAGCACCTCAATGCGTCGATCTGCATCCCGGTACCTTGCTTGCCGTAACTGCGAAGGGGCGTAGGAATGTTCCGTCAGGGCCGGCATTTCGTCTGATTGCGACACCATTCGCACGCGTTGGTCGACCAGACTAAACGTTGTCTGTCCGATGACAAAATGATCTCCGATACCGATCTCGAATTCGTCTTGTCGCAAGCCCTTGTGGAAGATCGGGTTGCGAGCGTCAATGAGCTTGGAAACTTCCAAACGCGTTCCATTCCAAACCAAGCGAACGTGGTTCCTCGAAATGCGGTCGTCCCAAGGCACTGCCCAACCAGCGGCGGTTCGGCCAAGTACGACCGGTTGCAGCGACGACATATCCTTGGGCAATGGTCGCCGCCAACGGTCCGATGGACTAGGTCCTTGAGCGATCAAATCCGGCATAAACGATACGGCTAGGTCGGTGGATGAGGGAAAGCACTCTTACCACTTTAGCCAATTTATAGGGAGTGGGATAGCGCCTGCCCAATCCAGAGAGCGCAATTCCGCCTACCGCGCCCAGCATAACGACGCATTAACATGCGTAAACCCGCATAACAATGCATGCGTGAGCCTTTCCTAATGCATGCAAGAGTTTCGATTGCTCAAGCCATCCGCCTCATCAAGCGCTTGGCGATGGGCTAGGAGACACCCACTCGCTCGCAACGGTTGCCTCTTCGGCCGGTTTGGCGCGACGGCGTCGGCGTGGTTTATTGGCAGCCCATTCCTTCGTCATTATCTCAAACACATCGGGGCTTTCGTACCGGACGACATTTTTTCCTTCCGGAATAGGCCCAATCAGTCCCTTGAAGATCGGCATTCCACGGAGATCCAAGTCAGTGCTGCTGTCGTCGATTCCAACTTGCGAATGGGTTTTGAAAATCGACTCTGCGTTGTGGAAATCGCGGATTCGAAGAGAACCATCTTGGCCTCGCGTCACAACCCTGAAAACTTCTTTCTTTGCCATGGCTCTTCTCCGGTCAATCTGAATAGTTCGTGCGTTAGGCTCCCTCCGTGTAGATTGGTTGTAGGGAATTGCGAGTCCTGTTTTCATCGCGGCCCAGCATCCTTGCCAGGTTTTCCCCACACTTCATTAGCATCGGCTGAACCGCCCCAAAAATTGCGGATCTATGCGTGGACTAGGCTTTACTAGTACGACGCTTGCAAATGCGATCCTCGGTTTGACCCTCACTGCGCGGCCACCTGGGGGGCTCTTGCAATCCGGATATTGCAACGGACATCTGTCGAACCGAGTCAGAATAAATGAAAAGCCTCTCGACGATTCGAAAGTCGTGTAAAAACAAGCAGATATTTCCTTCCAAGGACCAGTGCCTAGGGTGCAACCCAATGCGACTTTCTTGGGTGCCCACTACAATGGTCTCTACAATCCTGTCGAGCCATCCATGGTGATGAGCCCTTTTGAGCGTCAAAAAAATTCGAGCACCGAATCGGCGAATGTTCGAATGGGCTCCCCCTTTCCTGCCTTTTCAAAATATTGCACATGCCAACCAGTCGTTTTGAGTACCGTGACTACTTAGCGGAGATCCGTCAGCGAAGAAAAGAGAAATCCAAAGGGGAAGTCGACTCGTTCCATGCGACGATGACAGGCAAGGAAAAAGACGCGCTGGTCTCTCGGTCCCACCGCAGCTTTTGGAAGCTGTTTGTATCGTTTTGGGGTTTGCTCAAAGGATTCCGCGGGAAAATTCTGTTCGGACTAGCGACCGTGACCATCGCCACGATCCTTGCCCTCATCCCACCCTTGGGGACCAAGTTCGCGATCGACTGCGCGCTGACGGTACCGACCAAACCCTTGCCCAATTGGTTGAGCGAAATGTTAGGGCAGCCCTCCCCGATGGTGCTGTTGGTCTGGATTGCAATCTTGGTAGCGGTGGTAACGTTGGTTCGGACGGTCATCTTCTTATGGGGGCGTTGGTCCTGCACCCAAGCAGTCAACCAGGTTCAGATGTCCGTTCGAAGCCGGGTTTTCGAACACATGCTGCACATGCCGCTTCACAAGATCCAGCAGCTCAAATCCGGCGGCGCGACAAGTCTATTGCGTGAGGATGCCGGCGGGATTGCCGAGTTGATTTTCAGTGTGCTCTACAATCCATGGCAGGCGATCGTGCAGTTGATCGGAAGCCTCATTGTTCTCATTATCGTAGATTGGCGTTTGTTGGCTGCAGGGTTGCTATTGCTGCCCGCCGTTTATTTTAGCCACCGGACGTGGATCTATTCGATTCGGCCGTTGTACAGGGACGCGCGTCAACGGCGTCAGAAGATCGATTCCAATACGACCGAAACCTTCGGCGGCATCCGCGTTGTTCGGACCTTCGCCCGACAGCGCAACGAGACGCAGCGATACGTGCGAGGCAACCATGTATTGATCCGGCAGCAATTGTTGATCTGGTGGCGAACGAGGCTCATCGAAATCGTATGGGAAGTTCTCATTCCGTTGGCGTCCACATCGTTGCTCGTGTACGGCGGATGGCAAATATTGCAATCGCAGCTGACGTTGGGTGACCTGATGATGTTCTTGGTTTATCTGACCATGTTGCTCGGTCCGATCGCAACCCTGGCTGGGAGCGCCGTGCAGTTTCAAAATAATTTGGCGGGTTTAGATCGCATCCTGGACCTCTTGGCGACCCCGCGAGAATTGGCGGACCGACCGGGTGCGATTCGCATCCCGCGCGCGAACGCCAAAGGGGACATTCGATTCGAAGGGGTATCGTTCAAGTATCCTGAGAATGAGCAATGGATTCTCAAAGATATCAACCTGCACGCCCGGGCAGGTCAAACGATCGCCATTGTGGGACGGAGCGGTGCGGGAAAAACGACCCTATGCAATTTG
>JANODW010000891.1:0-8293 GCA_031412875.1 Pirellula sp.
CCAGCGGATGCCAAATGACACTCCTCGGCAAGATCTTCACCCTCCTCGTTCTGCTTCTAAGCCTAGTATTCTTCATTGTTTCGTTGATTGCGAATTCATCGCATATTGAACACAAGAAGAAGGTAACCGCATACCAAGCCCAGGTAAAAGTACTGGAAACCACAGTCGACCAGCTAAAAAAGAACACCGAACAACTGAAAACCTCCATGGCTCAAGAGCAATTGGCTCGAAAAACCGCCTTGGCAGAACTCCAGACGCAACTCACCACCGCCCGGGAACAACTCGCTCAAGCGAACACGGACCTCACCGGAAAAGCAGCCACGCTGACCCTCCAAACCCAAAAACTGTCAGAAACCATCGATCGGGTTGCGAGCCTCACAAAGCAAAACGACACGCTCAAGATCGAGATCGACAAAATCATCACCGATCGCAACGAACAACGCCGACGGGTGGTCAGCCTCCAAGACAATTTGAATAGCCTCAAGAGCGTGGAAAAAGATTTGATCGAGCAAAAGAATCAGTTGCTTGCAGAAGCCACCTTGTTCCAAGCACGGGCTGAAACGGCCGAGTCCGCTCTGGATCGTGCCGGGGTCAAAGTCTTCGAAGATGTACCGCCTGCTGACCTCAAAGGGGTCGTTCTCGCAATCGATGGGAACCAGCAAGTCGTCGTTTCGGTAGGTCGGGATGATGGATTGCGAGTTGGACACCGACTCGAAGTTTACCGTGCAGGCCAATATTTGGGACAGATCGAGATCAAAACGATCAAAGATGACCAAGCGATCGGAAAGATCCTCATCCGAAAGGGATTCATCCAGAAAGATGACAAGGTAGCAGCCAAGATCAACTAAGGACTCCTACCAGTCACCTCCTATTCACCACCACCGAACTCCCATCGAGCCCAATTTGGATTGAAAAGCATGGCAGCCGCAAAGCACCCGATTTCTGTTTACACGATGATGATGATCCTCTCGGCCATCTTCATGTTCCTCGCCTGCCTGTTCATGGGCATCGAATTGTCACGCTACGGCGGATAGTCCAGATTGGGACTTAGGCGAGCGGCAGGCTGAAAACACGCCAACCGTAGTTTGGGACCATTGTCCCGAACGAACAAACGGACAGGACAACGGTCCCATCCTACGGCAATGCGGCTATAAATGCATGCCGACGAAGCCACCTTTGTCTTCGACTGCTTTTTCCAACTGTTGCAACCGTTTCTTGGTTTGTTCCGGATCGCCGACTCCGATGTACCGGTTGAACTCGACCATCACCGCGTGGCTGACGGACTCTTGAAACCATTTCACGACATGCTGTTCTAGCCATGAACAGGTTTCTTTGTCGAGTGTAACGTTGAGGGCGGCGTGACGTGTCTGCATGTCGGAATCGTCGGTAAAGACGACTCCTTCAAAGCGAAAGGCGATCATGCCGTTCAGAGGATCGTTGGTGACAAAGAAACGGCAGTAGGCATTGTGCAAATAATAGGAATTGTGGGTTCCGTGTTCTGCAATCGCTTGTTTGATTCTGGAATATTTGGCTACCAGTCCGGGCGAAGCGTCCAGCGGCGGATCGAGCCTCGCCATGCTTCGCAAGGGGATGCAATCGAATGCGATGTCGACGGGTCGCGTTTCGGATCCGTTGGAAACATTGGGTCCGGGCTGGTTTGTACTGCTCATAGTTGGAATCGGCTAGCTATCGAAGGCGGCGTTCAGCAGGTCCCGCTCTTCTAGTTGATGAGCGCGCAACGAACCGGTGGATGGGCTGGCGGATTCGGCCCGCGAAATCCGTTCCAGTTTGTGCCTGGCTGAGATCTCGTCTCCCCACCTCATTTTGACGTGTGTCCAAGCTCCCATGTTGGTCGGTTCGTCTTGGTACCAATAGACCGGCGTGCCGGCTGGATAGACGCTCAACGCTTCTACTACCTTGGAGGCTTCTAAAGGGTAGAACTGCTCGATGCGGATGAGCGCTACATCGTTGCGATTGAGCTTGGTCCGCTCGGCGAGCAAGTCGTAATAGGCTTTGCCGGTGCTCAGGATGATTCGCGATGTAGGCGAGCCGGCGGGACGATTGTCGGCGATAATCTTTTGGAATTGACCATGCTCGATCTCGTCGAGCGTGGAGACGCATGTTTTGTTTCGAAGCAGGCTCTTGGGGGTCAAGATAATCAGCGGCTTGCTCCATTTCCATTTGGCTTGTCGACGGAGCAAATGAAAGTATTGGGCCGGAGTAGATGGCTGCGTGACTTGCACATTGTGTTCGGCGGCCAAAAGCAAGAAACGTTCGAGGCGAGCGCTGCAATGCTCTGGCCCCTGTCCTTCGAAACCGTGCGGCAACAGCATGACCAACCGACTTAACCGTCTCCATTTGTCCTCAGCACTGGTGATGAATTGATCGACAACGCACTGGGCAACGTTCCAGAAGTCTCCGAACTGCGCTTCCCACGCGATCAACCCCTCGGGACAGTCGAGGCTATATCCGTATTCAAAACCGAGGACGGCGGCCTCGGAAAGCGGGCTGTTGATGATCTCCACTCTCGCTTGATTGGGAGCGAGGTGGGCCAGCGGCATGTATTTTCGATTGTCTTCGACATCGTGCACGTCCGCATGGCGTTGCGAGAATGTTCCTCGCTCGCAATCTTGGCCTGAGAGTCGCACGGGCTGTCCCTCCATCAACAGGGAAGCAAAGGCCAACGACTCGGCGGTCGCCCAATCCAGGGGCAAATTGCCATTCCCCATCTCTCGCCGGTCTTCGAATTGCCGGACCAGTTTTTTATGCAGATGGAAACCTTGGGGGACCGTGCAAGCGGCTTTGATGAGTTCGCTGGCGATGTTTTTTGGGATGGCCGTGGTGACGTGCTGTTCGGCCGGTTCGGCTCCGCCAAAATATCCGGCCCAATATCCGGTTAAACTTTGAAGATCGTGGACAAATGGTTCCGTCTTGGCCAATTCGAACTCGCGTGAGAGCCGGTTATGTCGCACCTCAGCGATCGCGTCCGCTTCTAAACGGGTGAGCTCGTTCATTTCCAGAAGATGCTCCAAATAGCTTTCGCGGACATTCTTGCGTTTGTCCACGGCGGCATACATCACGGGTTGAGTAAAACGCGGTTCATCGCCCTCGTTATGGCCTAGCCGACGGTACGCATACATGTCGATAACGACATCTTTTTCGAACTCCTTGCGGAAATCCATCGCCAAGTTCACGACTTGGGCGACCGCTTCGGGATCCTCTCCATTGACATGGAAAATGGGGATTTGGAGCATTTTCGCGATGTCCGTCGCGTAGGTGCAACTTCGGGCTTCGTCAGGCTCGGTGGTAAAACCGATTTGGTTATTGAGAACAATGTGGAGGGTGCCTCCGGTTCGATACCCGGGCAGCTCGCTCAGATTTAGCGTCTCCTGCACGACTCCTTCGCCGATGAACGCAGCGTCTCCGTGAATCAGGATGGTCATGCTTTCGGTGCGGTGCGTATCTCCGCCACGATCCTGTTTCGCGCGGCAACGCCCCAGCGCGACAGGATTGACGAATTCCAAGTGGCTCGGGTTAAAACATAGCGAAATATGAACTTTTTGGCCCGTGCTGGTGGTCCAGTCACTGCTATAACCCATGTGGTATTTGACGTCCCCACCCCCCCGAAACAGTTCCGGTTTGGGATCATCGAACGACCAAAAAATGCTCTGCGCCCGTTTGCCCATGATGTTGGCCAAAACATTCAATCGGCCTCGGTGGGCCATGGCCATCAAGACACCCTTCACGCCGTGCTGCCCCGCCTTTTCCAAGGCGCGATCTAGCAACGGAATTAGGCTCTCTGCTCCTTCAAGCGAAAACGTTTTGGCGGTCGCGTACTTCTTTCGAACGAACTCTTCGAAAATGGTGGCGTCGGCAAGTTTGGTATAAATCCGCGTTTGCACTTCGTGGGACAACGTCAAGCGGTTTTGCGTCGTTTCCATCCGTCTCTGAAGCCAATCGCGAATATTGCGATTGTCGATGTGCATGAACTGCGCACCGATGCTGCGACAGTATGTATTTCGCAGCTTTTCGATGATGTCTGCCAGCGTCCGGCCGTTGGCGTATTCAAGCGTCGGCGACGTGAATGGCCGCTTGAGATCCTCCTCGGTCAAACCATGCGATTTGGGGTCCAATTCCGGGGGTCCCTTGCGGGTCAAACCCAACGGATCGATGCGAGCCATCAAATGCCCGCGAACCCTATACTCGCGGACCAACTGATCCACTCGCTCCTGCATGCGGGCCAGCCAAAGCACGTCCGGCGTCGGCTCTTGCGAGTTGCTATCGCTACTAGAAGTGACCGCTTCGGCATCCGTAAACATCGCTTCGGATTGGGCGGCTAGAGAGAACTCCTCAAAGTATCGTTTCCAGACCTCGGATACGCTGTTCGGGTCTTGTATGTAACGGACATATAAGTCGTCGATGTAATCGAGACTGTAAGTGTTCATTTCGTTTCGCTTGCTCAAAGGTTGTATGCCCGAACGACGCCGAACGATCGTTATCCGACGCGGGGGGGAATGGAGCGGGTGGCTTGACTCACTCTAGTCGATTAGTATGCAATTTCCCAATCCAAGGCAATGCCAAGGTTGCAAATCGCGACCAAACCACCAAAATAGGCGTTTAAACCTGCCGCTACTTAATGGGGCGAGGAATCCCATACGTATTGCCTCAGGTACGAGACGGCCGCATTATAGCTCGGACGCTCTCCATGCGAACAGGGATTTACCCCATTCTCGCTTGATTTCTTTGAGAAAACCGCTCGCATCACCATCCGCAGCGCTGTATTTGGAGATGCGTAAACTCGCTCCCGCACCGGCTGATTGGCGACCTAGTGATTGAACAAAAACTCGCGGGAGGTGATGAGGCTCCACAAAAGGTCCTCGACAACGATTCGGCGTTCTTCATCCGATGCCCTTGTCAACTCCGCGACCATCGCGTCCGATTCGGCCTGACTGGGATATCTCGCAAAGCAACGCAAAAACACCGCTTGAACCAACGCAGCGTAATCCGATTTGTGCGTTTCCAAAAGCTGATCGACCACGCTCCCTTTTTCGGCGAGCTTGTCGTTGAGCGTGTTGCCGTTACTTAAATTTAACACTTGCGTCACATTGGGCTCGTCGCTCCGTTCGCACTCGCAAGTGATTCGGCGTTGATTGCGCCCAAAGGTTTTGAGGAAGTTATTGTCGACGCTCGAATCGTACAGTTGCAACGCTTTGGTCCCTTTCTCATAAAATTTGGTATCGCGCTTATCGCCACCCAAATACGCCACTTTGTTAAACACCGTGGGGACCGTCGAGATCGAGACGATTGCATCGTGAATGACTTCTGCCATCAGCCGCTTAGGGTAGTAATGGGAGAAGTATTTTTTGTCCTCTTTGTTGCTGGGCGTTGCATTGCTGCTCTGTTGGTAAGTGCTCGAGTTCAATATCGTTCGCATCAGCTCCTTGAGGTCATACCGATGCTTAACCAGATGCTCGCACAGCGCATCCATGAGCAACGGATTGCTCGCCGGATTGCTCGCCCGCATATCATCCACCGCATTGACGATTCCGATCCCAAAGTACGATGCCCAAACTCGATTGACAATCGCGCGTGTGAAGTACGGATTGTCCGGTGAAGTCATCCACTGAGCGAGGTACTCCCGGCGATCGGCAGTCGATTCCATAGCAAGTGGCTTTGCATCCAACGGAGCGGGTGGCTGCGGTTTGCCTCGCAAGGGTTGGATCAAGTCTCCTCGGTCCAAAACCAACACTGTACGAATCGAATCCCCGTCGCGCGTTTCGCCTCCCCAGCCTTTGGCGCGAACACGTGCGAACAAATTTGCCATCGCGTAATATTGATCATTGGTCCATTTTTCAAGCGGATGGTTGTGGCATTTCGCACAGCCGATGGACAGCCCCAAAAATGCCTGGCAAGCGTTTTCGGTCATGCTTTCTGGGTCCTGATTGATCGCATAAAAATTCGTCGCGCCATTCTCGATCGCTTCTCCCCGAGCGGTCAGAATTTCCCGGGTAAATTGGTCCCAAGGCGTATTCTTTTGAACGTGGCGGCGGATCCACAAATAGTACGCTTTGATCCCGTCGGGCCTGAGCAAGTTGCTGTTGAGCATCAGCAAATCGGACCAACGGTACGTCCAATAATCGACATACTCGGGACTCTCCAAAAGCGTATCGATCCACCGGCTTCTTTTGTCCGGCGAAGTGTCCGACAAGAAGGCCAAAACCTGCTGTTCCGTCGGCAGCGTTCCGGTCACGTCCAAAGCCGTTCGGCGAAGGAACTCTCCATCGGTCGTTCGACCGGACGCATCCAGTCCAAGCGTGTTGAGCTGGGCGGTGACGTGCTCATCGATAAAGTTACCTATGGCCATGCGGTTGGTCGCGCCCACTTCGTCGCTGCTGAACGGAACGCTCAGCCGCGCCGAAACAATCCGGCTGGCAAACCAAGCATTCACGGCGCCCTCTCCAGGCCCAACGATCTTGGCTCGACCATGCTCATCTACCGTCGCCACGGATTCGTCCGTCGAATTGAACTTAGCCCATCGCGTTACATCCTCAACACGACCATTGCTGTAATGGGCCAGCACCAGAATGGATTGGCTGTTCCCTTTCTCCAACCGAATCGCTTCAGGGAAAATCTCCAATCGTTGCAGCTTGGGATCGTTTGCTGACGGCCCTTTGGCCCCCCTGGAAATCCACTGCGCCAACATGGCGTAATCCTCGGAATCCGCAGGCAGCCTCAGCCCTCCTTTGTGCTCGATGGCCCCGCTTGGTTTTGCCAAAATCAGCGAAATAGCCGGCGAAGCGATCTCGATGCGACGCCCGCCGTCTTGCCGCGTTATGTTAAAGTGATCCGTCTCGGGATCATAGCCTCGCAAGGATAGTTTGAACCCACCCTTGCCCGCAAGCGCTCCATGGCAAGCTCCCATGTTGCAACTGTTGCGGGCGAAAACCGATTGAATGTGGTTGGTAAACTCCGCTTCCCGCACACGTTCCGCATCCTTGCAAACGATCTCGACAACCGTTCGTAGGACAGTGCCATCGCTCCCTCGGCAAGTGACCGAAAGCTTGGTATTGCCTGATTTTTTGTTAGTAACTTTGAACTTGCCAGGCTCCAAAGCCTCCACCGAAACCAACGCAGGACCCAAGAACTCAAACTCCGGCTTGGTCTCGATCGCCACGCCCGTCGATCCGTCGCTCCACACCGTTTGCACCAGCACGTTTTGAACACTGTCGGTGTGCGTCAACGCAATGCTCGAGGGAAACACCCGGATGCCCGTCGGGCGTGCCGCATGAAGCGTCGAACAAAAGCAAACGAACATCAAATAAAAGGGAAGAGGATTTCGCATAGAAAAATCGGATAGGATACGCAATGCGTTCGAGAGCAAAACAAACAACGTTAAACAATGTAGGACAACAAAGGACTACAAAGCAATAGCCTCGCTAAACGCACTAGACAGGAAACTGACGCGTGAATCGGTAGCGTGCCAGTTTACAACAAACGCACCGACATGCGCAAGCAGGCGACAGGAATTCTTGATATGGCATCCCAATCAAACACAGCGTCCGCTATTTCCTCGGGAATTGGAATTGCCATTGCAATCGTCCTGCTTTTCGTCGGACTCAAAGGAGTTTACTCCCATTGGCTAGAACCCTCGATCCAGTTTCAACGCTCGGCGAACTGGACAAGCGTTCTATGCACCGTCCAGTCGATCCGGCTGGACGAGATAAACGCCAAAAATCGGAACGCGGTACGGTACGTTCCCACGGCGGATTTCCGATACGAATTTTCAGGAAAAGAATACACGTCAAAACGATTTTGGTTCGGCAGCAACGAAACCACAGACAAACAGACAGCCATGCGACTCATGGCCCCCTTTGCTGCTGGAATGAAATCCCAGTGCAGCGTGGACCCGGCCAATCCGAGCGAGGCCGTTTTGGTTAAGGAACTCAATCCACCAGCCGCATGGATGGTCCGCAACTATGCGATCACCGCAGGGATCGGCGCCATCATGCTGCTTGGTCAACTCGTGTCGCTGGTGATGCGGTGCGTAAACGGTGTCACGGTCTCCGAAAAGAATCTCATGCGAGCCATGACCAATAGCACTTGCTCCGTGGAGTCTGGTGATCCGGACCAGCCGCTCATCATTCAAGCCGCCGAGTCGCGAGTGGCAGTTGCGCTCGGCCTATGGATCGGCGGCATCTGTTGGCTAGGGATCGTCACACTGATCGGGTCTTTTGTGTTGCGCGGCAAAGACTGGATTCCCTACCTTTTCATTGGTGGGTTCACTTTAATTGGC
>JANODW010000892.1:0-3724 GCA_031412875.1 Pirellula sp.
GTTCCCACCCTTCGAGATTCCTAAAGCGAATCTCAAACGGAGTCGGTGGGATCTCTGTCTCCAAAGATGCGGGATAATTGGGCAAGGAACGGACGTTTTCGCATGGATACCCCCCTTTCTTCTTGACAAAGGTACGCCTGCCGAATTTGATGAATTGGAAAGGGAGATCAAAGAATAGTGAAACGATTGTTACTCACATTCGCGAAGAAGTCTGCATTGGTGATGACTCGCTCATTGGGGTATCGGCAATCCGAAAACAGCTTGATCGAGCAGTCGAGTCAATTTTGGGACAGAACGAACGATTCCTCGTTTGCGTCGAACTCTCATTGGTGCGGCGAGGATGCGATTTCTGAAAGCGCTTGGCTGGAACTTGGAAAACAGCACGTTGTCCTCTTTGAGAGATTCCTGAGATCAAAGGAGTGGGGTGTTCCGCTTGGCCGCGTTGTCGAGTGGGGATGTGGTGGCGGAGCGAATGCCATTCACTTTGCAAAGCTAGCCGATGAATTTATTGGGGTGGAGGTTTCGCAGGCATCCTTGCTGCAATGCGAAAGAGTTCTTCGAGAGGCGGGACTAAAAAACTTTCATCCAGTTCTTGTCCCTTTAGCTAACCCCGAAGAGGCGCTGGCGAGGATCTCGAAACCTTGTGATTTTTTTCTTTGCACTTATGTGTTTGAATTGGTTCCATCGCCCGAATATGGTCGTCGTCTTATCGCCCTAGCATTTCAAATGCTGCGTCCGGGAGGGTGTGCGATGATCCAAATCAAGTACTCTACCTCAGATGTGCGAACGAAGTCGAGAGCTTGGGGATACAGATTCCACGCAGCCAACATGACAACGTAAGCGATCGATGAATTTTGGGAACTCACTGAGCAAGCGGGATTCGAACCGCTCGCCGTAACACTCAAACCACGGCAAGAGCTAATCGGAGATGAACGCTACGCCTACTTTTTCTTGAGACGCCCGGCAGACTCGACTCATTAAACGATCCGCTGAGGGATAGATTCCGGTTGCCATGGGATGAGGACTGTACGACGCGAATGTTTTTCGATGACTTCCCGAATATAGGGGCCTTCGTGGAGTTGCCTTAAACGGAGCAGAGGATCGCTGATTTTTAATGGGGACAACGACTGGTTGATGACCCATGCATAGGGTTCGATTTGGGCTCGACGCAAATCGCGCTGCAACGAAGCCGCCTCGTGCACTGGGGTTGCTTCTGGGAGAGTGACGATGAGCACTCGTGTATAATTGGGATCCCGGAGTCTTGGCAGCAGTTGTATGACAGCCTCGGGCATTCGATTGTTTTGTCGAGCGACTTCGCGGTGATGCGAGAGGGCAGAATCGAGAAGCAACACGGTATGCCCGGTGGGTGCGGTATCGAGCACAACGAAACCGTCGCCGCCCTCCGAAACGGCTTGGGCAAAGGCTCGAAATACGGCTATCTCTTCGGTGCATGGGGAACGCAGATCCTCCTCGAGCAGCAATTTACCTGGTTCGTCGAGGTCCCCGCCCGCAATTTGCATTACCTCGGAAGAATACTTCGCCGTCTCCGTAACGGGATCGATCCGGCTGACGATTAGGTTTTCAAACGATGCACCTGCGACGGCCGCAGCGATGTGGGCGGCGGGATCGGTTGTCGAGAGATGGACCGGGAATCCTCGTTGGGCCAATGCGATTGCGACGGCGGCGGCAACGGTCGTTTTGCCAACGCCTCCTTTGCCCATGGCCAGGATCACACCGTGCTTATTGTTCGCAAGGTCTTCAATGATTGCATCGAGACTGTGTGGAAGCATCATAACATCCGGGGCCAAGGGATCGCTGCCGTCGAAAGGTCCTTTCGCTATCGGGTCGGTACCTGATGGATCGACTCCCCTCGGATCGCTTAGGTCCCGCAGTGCATTGAGACCGATGAGCCCATGTCCGCGCAGTGGAATGGTTGTTCTCGGCAATGCTTCGATTTCTTGCGGGATGGATGCCATGGCATCGTCGCATCGCTTCTGCATCGCGACCGCAATGCAATCGCTCACTTCGGACGCGCGAAAGATTCCGTTGATGACAAGATGCTGGTTGCCGACACCGAGACGTGCAAGCTCGTGGCTGGTGCGTGCTGCTTCACGCAACGCGGTCCTTTCAGCACGAGCGACTAGAACGAGGGTCGTAAAAGTGGGATCGAGAAGAACGTTGACCGTGTCTTGATAAAGTTTTTGTTGCGATTGCAGTCCTGCGAGCGGACCCAGACACGACGAACCGGAGGTGTTTCGTTCAAGATATCCAGCCCAAGCCGCAGGCAAGGCGAGCAAGCGCAGGGTATGGCCTGTGGGAGCCGTATCAAATATCACGTGGTCAAAATCTCGGGTCACTGCGGGATCGCCCATCAGTTTGGAAAACTCGTCGAATGCCGCGATCTCTACCGTACAGGACCCAGAGAACTGTTCTTCCATGCTTGCGATCGCGGAGTCTGGCAGCAGGTTACGGTAGGGACCAACCATCCGCTCGCGATACTCCGCCGCCGACTTTTCGGGATCCAAGTTCATCGCAAAGAGACCAGAAACAGCGGCCACGCGAATCGGATGATGCGAAAGCGGCGCGTCGAGAACTTCGTCGAGATTCGACGCGGGGTCTGTCGACACCAACAAAACTTTCTTGCCAGAATCAGCCAATTGAATGGCAGCGGCACAAGCGACTGTCGTCTTCCCAACACCACCCTTGCCGGTAAAAAACAGGATGCGGGTGGGGTTTTGTAGGAACTTCATAAAGCATTCTTCCCAACGGGATTTGACGAAAGTTTCCCCTCAGCAACAGCCAGACGAACCGCAACATCCACCCGATGGGGCGATTTGCAGGGATGGTTTAGCAGTTGTTACGTCCTGCCAAGTCTGCATCACTTCTCGCGAGGGATATTCGCTGCGACTAACAACTTCTCCATCGACCAAAATAAGCGGCAGGCATTCGGTTCCTTGGCTGCGAAGAATCTGGTGCACCAGTTGGTTTTCGATGAATGCTGTGGGTTGCTGGGCCAAATTAAAACGTTCTACTTGATTTCCCTGTGCTCGGAGCCAGTCAAGGTCCGCAGCAAATCTGGGCAGCACGGGATCCACTTGGGGGCCGCAAATACCGGTTGAGCAGCACATGGCTTTATCATAAACCTGAATGTTTTTCATAAGTGCCTCGGGATTCGCTCGTGATTGCATCGCTCGGAATGAGTCCGAATAGGTTGGGTGACGATAGACGGACTCGGAAATACAGTGCTTTGTTCCAGAGCCATTTTGATCGTACCCCTGCTGCGACTTGAGGGCAAGTGATGTAGTACCAACGCAAATAAGTGTTAATCCAGAACGGTATCCTCAGTTTCCCTTAAAATAGGTTTGTGAGGAAAGGTAAAGTTGCTGCAATGAGCAAGTTAGATTTTGATGAATTTTGCCAAGCAGAATTGGACCGTATCGTTCAGATGGCTTGGGAAGATCGAACCAGCTTTGATGCGATTCGGCTACAGTTCGGCATAACACCTGGCGAAGTGATCCGGTTGATGCGGCAACAAATGAGTCCGTCGTCGTTTCGATTATGGAGAGCGAGAACCACGGGTCGCAAAACAAAGCACGTCGCGAAACGCGGCTTTGAATTCGGGAGATTTCGATGTCCCGATCAAAAGGGTAGCTAATATCAACAGCCAAATAGCATTCCCAACAGTAGCTTGGCCCGAGCCCTCCGGTGTCACGGCAGAGTTCGC
>JANODW010000893.1:0-3517 GCA_031412875.1 Pirellula sp.
TGCGAGCGATAGGATCGGTCCCCTTTTCCTTTTCGTCGGCTTGTTTGGGATTTGCTTTTTGGTTTGATTTGATTTGAAACTCTTGCGCTTCAATGAGCAACGTACGCAGCATCGACATCTGCTTTCCTCGAGTTCCTGGACTGCTCTTGCCAGACTTGGAAGAGGCTTCTGACAACGTGCAGACCACCGCCCTACCGTCGACTAATACCGCTGCCTCCGTGGTATTGCCAACCGTCTTGGCGATAAGCGTCTGGCCCGAGATCAATTCGCCGGGCGCGTGACCGGTGTGAATGGTTGTCACTCCAAAGCTGCGAAGATACTCCACCAGCTCTTCTCGCGGATTGTAAGCATCCAGTGCTCTCAGTTCGGGCTGCATGGGGGACGATCGCTCTAAGTGATCGCTGTCATGATCGACGTTGAGAATACCCGAAAGGCCAGCGCAAGTGCGTACGTCAACCATCCCGGGCATGGCAATCGCGCTGCTAAGTATCTTGGCATTGTCGGGGATGGCGATTTCCCCGGTTTTACCAATCGCTTTGATCTTTCCATCCATGCAGACAATTGTACCGTCCTCGATATTCTGGCCGGTCGCGGTCAAGATCCGTTTGGCTTGAACGACCACCGGTCCTTGAGCAAGTGCCATGGAGGAACAAAGAGCTAGGCCGAGGGTCAAGCGGACGAAATGGTTCGGATTCAAAAAAGGGCTCCAATGAAAATTCACTTTGCACCTCCTTGCCAAGCCGGTGCAAAACAACATAAGAATGGGTCCAAATCGCTACCCGCTTTCATGCCTCCTTCGGCATAAAGTTGGTCTTCCAATTTGCTAAGATCAAATGCCTTCTTGCCCTCGACCCACGTCTCCTGCACACGCGAGTACACGCTCAATGGATCGCCATTGAGGATCGCAAAGTCTGCGTCTTTTCCGACCGTCAACGACCCACAACGGTCTCCCAAGCCAAGCATTTCCGCCCCAGCCAGAGTCAAGCCGGCCAAGGCTTTATCTCGATTCATGCCGGCCCGGACGGCCAACGCTGCCGAACGCATGAACAGTCGCGAATCGGTGATCCAGTCGTCGGTATGAAACGCGACTTTTACGCCGGCTTCATCCAACACGCGGCCATTGCTGAAGGTCATATCTTTTGCCTCTACTTTGCCGCCAGGGGAATCGAGAACAATGATCGAACAAGGGAGCTTGGCATCGGCGATTTCTTTCGCCACTTTCCAGCCTTCGCTCACGTGATGCAACACCGCTTGGAATCCAAACTCCTGCGAAAGGCGAATGACGGTCATGATGTCGTCATGCCGGTGCGTATGGTGGTGAACAATGCGTTTTCCCTGCATCGCCTCGACCAACGATTCCATGTTTAAGTCGCGAGGGGGCAGCTTGCTTGCATCCCCTTTTGCAGACACCACTTTTGCTTGGTACTCGCGCGCTTTGATGTACTGTTCGCGAACAAGGTAAGCCGATTTTCCACGCGTTCCAGGGAATGGCGAGTCGCCTTGCGAATTGGTCCCATTGGCCATCTTCAGCCCACCGATTGCGACGCCGTGCTTGTCGCGAATCAATATGTCATCGATCACGCGTGGTGAAGAATCGTAGTAGCGAAGTTTGCAGTATACGGTTTGGCCACTGATAAGATGCCCCGATCCGGGCATGATGTTGAGGGTGGTCAATCCGCCCGCGAGCGCTCGACGAAAGCCGGACTCGCGCACGTTGATTGAGTCCATGACGCGGACTCCAGGCTGGATGGGGCTACTACCGTCGGCGGCGCCCGCGCCCCCGATATGGCTATGCGTGCAGATTAAACCGGGCATGATCCATTTGCCTTTGGCATCCACAACCGTCGCATCCCGAGGGATCGCAACGTTGGCTGCTGCCCCAATAGCAGTGATCTTGCCACCCTCGACCACAATCGTGCCGTTCTCAATACGCGGCCTATCGATCGGCAAGAGCGTGGCATTGATCCATGCGGTGGTCCCCGGCGTTGCCGCTTGTTCGGAACAACCGACGGAGCTGAGAGATCTGGGAAGCATTGCCGACGTGGTCAAGGCGGTGGTCGTAACCAAGAATTTTCGACGTGTATTCAAAGGTGTCGTTCCAATGATGGTCTAGCAGGTGTTTTTAACTCGGATGCACGGCGGTTCGAGCCTGTGCCGTTTGGACTGGCAATCCATTGTAGTTCATGCTTCTCCGGGAGGTGGCCTGAAAGACCCGGTCAGCCCCTATTTTCGCAGTCCAAACCGCTTTCATTGAGGCGCTAGTAGTTTTCGCATCGCTTCTAGCAGAATGGGCTCCACGTCCGGTGCGACGCTGGACGAGGTCGCGCTGGTTTCATAGCCTCCCTCGACATAGGATTTCGCTGTGCCAATGTATCCAGGTCCGTAGTCGCCATAAGCCGCCATCATGACGTGAAGGTCCGGTCGCATCGCTTTGGCCGCCAACTGGTACTCGACAAATAGTTCACCCGGCAAGTGCAACATTCTCGTGTCGCCGACATGCAAACAGGTGATATCGATTTTGCAACCTGCTTCTACGCGCTCTAACCACGCAAGTTGGTCGGCGTACGAGATGTAACCCTTGGGATCCGCGGCTTTGAGTTTTTGGATCAGATCCGTCTTGACGATGTGCTTGCCTGGTGGCAATCGAACCGGTTGGATCCCCCACCCAATATCTTGGCTGCTTATTGGTTTACGCGTCGCATTCGAATAGGCTTCACGCATGCCACTTGCAAGCCGCGTTGCTAGGACCATGCGATTGGGTTGAGAGCCGTCGTTGTATTTCCCGGCCGCCACATTTCCACCTGCACCATTGAAATGGACATGCAAAGCGGAGTTGAGATCCTGCCCACGCATAAACCTTGCAATCCCAGGAAAGTCCGGACTAGGAATCCCAACCAAATAATAACTCTGCGGATGGCATGCATACGAGGTCAGCAACGCGACTGGCTTTTCGCCATTCCAAAAACCAAGCAACGACACGATGGGATCGATGACTCCTTCGGGCAAGGCCACCAGTTCTGGGACTTTGCAACTGCTTCCTCGCATGCTTCCCACTTTTCCGTCCGGCCCAACCGCCACTCGCCGATTCGACGCGACCTCTTTCACCGTCGCTTGGCCATATCCATAATGAGTCACGGACTGCGCGGTTGGAATGGCGGCGCGGATGGCGTCCACCGCCCGTTGAATGACCAGCCGATGAAAAGCTCCATCGAATCGCGCGTAACCACCGATGTTCATTTCTCGAAGGATGCGTTCCGCGGTGAAGTCACAACCGGGCGCGTCGTGTTGGTGCAAAGCGTGGAGTGCGACGCGTTCTGGGTCGGTTCCTGCAGCACCGGCAAGCGCCGACCGAAAAGCATCGTATCCCTCGTTCGCAATCCCAATCCAGTCGACGGCGCAGAGCACGATAGGTTGCTCCCCGCCGAGAATCACCACCCCTCTGCAACGCAGCGTGAGCTCATCCAGCCGTTGGACCGGCCCATAGGCCATCGCCGACCTTAAAGGTGGCGTCGCATCG
>JANODW010000894.1:0-19643 GCA_031412875.1 Pirellula sp.
TCCGCATGTTCACTACGACGTAGGGGGAATCGGTGAGTTCGACTCCGATCAGAGCGAGAGGGCTATCGAGTGGTCCCATGCAGAATGGGACCACATACATGGTCCGGCCCGCCATGCAGCCTTGAAACCGTTCGGCTAACGTCCTACGCATCGCTTCGGGAGGATGCCAGTTGTTGGTCGGTCCCGCATCGACTTCGCGAAGAGAGCAAATAAACGTGCGATCTTCGACGCGGGCGGTGTCGGATGGGTTGCTTCGAGCGAGGAACGAGTTCGGATGGAGCGATGGGTTCAAGGGAATGAACGTACCGGACTCTACCAGTTTGGCGGTGAGTTGGTCCCATTCGGCTTGCGAGCCATCGCACCACTGAATCGAATCGGCATTGCAGTGGGCTGCCGTTTCCATCACCCAAGTTGCCAGCTTTTGGTGGGCAACTTGAAGGATGGGCGTCGAATAGGATCGATCACTACTGGAAACGTCGTTCATCCAATCCTCCGAAAAGTACGCATCGCTTTTTTATCGTTGAACGCGAGCCGAGCCACCTTTGGCGAGCTGTTCTACCTCGGGTAATTTTGCCATCGTGGTATCACCTGGGAACGTGGTCAGCAACGCACCATGGGCCCAGCCTAAACGCAACGCTTGTTCGGGTTCTTTGTCCGCAAGCAAGCCGTAGATGAGGCCAGCGGCAAAGCCATCTCCGCCGCCAATTCGATCGACCACGTCGAGAGAACAGGTAGGACTTACATAGCGTTTGCCATCGTACCATAGAACCGCAGCCCAATCGTGACGGTTGGTCGAGTGCACTTCGCGCAACGTGGTCGCAACCATTTTAACGTTCGGGAATTTCGCGACGGCTCGTTCGATCATTTGAAAGAAGGAGTCTGGGTCGAGGGCCGTTTTGGATTCAACGTCTTGCCCCTCGATACCGAGTCCCTTTTGAAGGTCCTCTTCGTTGCCGACGAGCATATCGACGTTCTTGACAATCTTGCTGATCATTTCTTGGCCTTTGGCGGCCCCGCCGATAGTTGCCCAAAGCTTGGCCCGATAGTTCAAATCAAAGGAGGTGACAGCTCCGGCAGCCTTGGCAGCCTGCATGCCTTCGACGATCAATTCGGACGTCGTCGACGAGAGCGCCGCGAAGATGCCTCCGGAGTGGAACCAACGCACACCCGACGCGAAGATGGATTTCCAATCAAAATCGCCCGGCTTGAGCATCCCGCCGGCTTCATTGGCGCGATTGTAGAATACGACAGGCGGGCGCACTCCCAGTCCGCGATCGCTATAGACCGTTGCAATGTTTGGGCCACGAACGCCGTCGTGTTCGAAGTGTTTGTAAAACGGCTTCACCCCCATTTCACGCACGCGACCTTGTACCAACTCGCCGATGCCATAATTGACCATGGCGGTTGCAATCCCTGTCTTGAGGCCGAAGCAATCCGCAAGGTTGGCGGCGACGTTGTATTCGCCTCCCGAGACGTGGATATCAAAGGATTTGGCTTTTCGAAACGGAATGATGCCTGGATCCAGCCGATGGACCAACGCACCGAGCGAGAGGAAATCGAGTTCGCAGGAATCTTTGCGAATGCTGAGCTGAGCCATTGTTTCTCCAAAAGGAAAAGACTGGTGAATGAGGAAAAATGCAAATCCGGGACGCTTTAGATGGTGGCGGACGAAAATCCGCCATCCACAACCAAGTTATGACCGGTGACAAAGGAAGATGCTGAGGACGATGCCAAAAAAAGGGTCGCTCCCGCTAACTCATGAGCGTATCCGAATCGTCCCGAAGGAGTATGGTTGATGATCTGTTGACCGCGTGGCGATAGGCTTCCATCTTTGTCGTAGAGCAAGCCTCGATTCTGTTCGGCCGGAAAAAAGCCAGGACTAATGCAGTTGACGCGAATTCCGCGCGATGCCCATTCGCGAGCCAAAAACTTCGTCAAGTTAATCACCGCTGCCTTGGCTGCCGAATAGGCCACCACGCGAGAAAGCGGAATCATTCCCGACATCGAAGCAACATTCACAATCGAACCCGAATTGCGCAAAAGCATCGTTTCTGCAAACACTTGCGACGGCAAAACCGTGCCGCCGATCAAGTTCAAGTCGAATACTTTTTGCCAAGCATCCAAATTCAAATTGCAGAAGTCATCTCCAGGCTGAAGAGTGGCTTCTGGCTGATTGCCGCCCGCAGCATTGATAAGGATATCTACTGGCCCGAGGGATTTTTCGATGATGTCGCGAACTTTGGTAAGCGAACCGCGATCGAGGGCGTCGGTCGAATGAAATACCGCTTCTCCACCGTCTCGGCGGATTTGTTCGGCCCTATGCATGCCCCGTTCTGCACTCCGACCAAGGATCGCGACCCTTGCACCCGCCGCACCTAACGCTTCGGCCATCGAACCACCCAGACTGCCGGTGCCCCCCACGACGACGGCAACTTGGTTGTCCAAACGAAAAAGACTATTGCTCATGATTGGCCAGCAATATGTGCTGTTGGCTCAGAAACGGGTAGCAAAAACTTGGGATGCAACAACGCTAGGGCGAGCGACAGGATCATTACTACCGCAGGATGGGACCTTTGTCCCGTCCAATGGTTCGTTCGGGACAATGGTCCCAAACTACGGCTGGTATGTTTCGGTCTGCCACTCGCCTAAGAGGCCAATTTGATGGAATCATGCGGCTAGTTGCAAGGGGGGGCAGCGCCCAAACGGCGCAATATGCCTCGGTTTGGAACTTCGCGTAGTGACCAATAGCTAAAGGACACAATAAAGCTGAAAAGGGCCAATGGCAGCGCAATGTGGTATTGTTGCACGGCCAGACTCGTCTCCGGCCGCCCTCGCTGCGTAGCGGTGGGCGTACTTGGCTGCGTTGCCATGGGAATGGAATGAGCGTATTCCCAACCTCGATTCGTCCTTCGCCAAGTCCACTCGTCGTTTTGCTGAGCCACGAGCTGCTTCCCAACCAGCCCGCACAAAACCGCCAGGCATGCGGCGACGGCTAACGAACGCCACGCCCTCGCCAAATCCACTCGAGTTCTGATTTTCTTTCCCATTGCTTCGCTCCTCGCGACCCGAACCCTTTTTGAGCCACCCTTTGTTGCTCACGGTCTTGAAGAATGCAGTCGCCGTGCCTGAGGAGGGCAACGGGAGGGATTGCCCCGAAACGAGCACACTCGAAATGCCCGGATCTGGCAGACTTTCCCATGAAAACGATGCAAATTCTTGCGTTTCTCATTGCCAGCGGCCCGCGGAAAATCATTCTCACCACTACAAGCATGCTGCATTCCCGCAACACCGCCCCGTTGCTTGCGCTCGACATCGCTTGAACGAAGTTGCTTTTCGGCATCACTCGCCAGCACCCCACTTGCGATGCCCGCATCGACGGATCACCACATTCCGCACAATCCCGGCAATCCGATAAGGACTTCAAACTTACTCTGCCGGACCTGATCGGAAGTATGCAAAAGAAGGACTGCGTTTTCAATATTGGCCTATATTTGCGCATTCCAAATTCTCGCGTCCACCCTTTGGCAGTGTATGATTTTCCCCTCCAACGTAACACGACAATGCGAAGACTTGGCCCAACTGCTGGGCACCCCTTGCATGCCGTATCTGCGCAGCGGCGAATCCACTCCCAACGTCGACAATTCTCAATCCATCTATGTCGCTGCGCTAGCCTCGGATGCAAACGTGGTGATCAAGGCGGTGGAGCGGGCATCCAAGCAAAAATGCGAGTCCCTGCTGCCAGCCCAAGAGCAGCGATCCGTCTTCGCTATCCCATTAATCGGTATCGAGGGAAACCAATGGTACGCGATCGGCCGATGCGATTCCCCCCCCTCGGAGCAAGGGCAAAAACTCCTCCATGCCGCAGTGGAGGCCAATCGACGGCAGCATCAAATCGACTCGCAAGGACGGGTCATTCTCAACGCGGAGAGCGATCTAGAGCGAAGCCAACATGAAAGGGCCTGGCTGAGACAACTGAATGCTCAGGGAGCGATTCGAAAGAAAGCCGTTGGCCAACAATCCCGGCAAGCCATCGAATCGCTACGCAGCTTGATCGAGGCCGAAGCGATCGCGATCTACTTGTATGCCGACCGAGAAACCGAAAACCATGGGCTCGAATCGGCTATCACCTCCAAATCGCAATGGACGATTGAGGACGTCAGGCTTTTGCTACAGAGGCTCGATAAGCCGTGCTGCGGCGGTGCTGCCGTCCTGAATTGCGTAGAATATCCCTTGATCAACGGCGTGCTTCACTCCTGCGTCGTTGTCCCACTCGGCGAAACAGATCCAATCGGCTTTGTCGTTGCCATGAACCGCGCGAACCCATCGCGAAACAAAACGATGCGCCCGTGCGAAGAGGCCTTTAACGACGGGGATGTGGAACTACTCCACGAAATTGCAGGCTACCTCTCCGCCGACGGGTACAGCAATGCGCACCTCATCGAAAGCGAACAACTCGTTCTTGGGACCCTTCGAGCGATGAGCAACGCGATCGAAGCGAGAGATCCGTACACACACGGTCATAGCGAACGGGTGGGAAATGTCGGTTATCAAATTGCGCGCCGCCTCAACCTCTCGGAGATATCCTGCCAAGAAATCTACCTAGCGGGAGTGCTGCACGATATTGGAAAGATAGGGATTCCAGACAAAGTGCTGCTGAAGCCAGGCAAGCTCGAACCTGAAGAGTTCGCCATCATTCAAAAACACCCTGAGATAGGGCACCGTATTTTGGAAGAACTGGGCAAGCTTCGATTCGCGTTGCCGGGCGTCCTCTACCACCACGAACGAGTCGATGGCGGGGGCTATCCGCATCAACTGGTAGGTGACGAAATCCCGCTGATGGCTCGCGTCTTAGCAGTTTCCGATGCATTCGACGCGATGACATCCTCGCGCGTGTACCGCAACGCCATGGGCCAAAAACGC
Organism: Pirellula sp.; assembly: GCA_031412875.1. GTDB lineage: Bacteria > Planctomycetota > Planctomycetia > Pirellulales > Pirellulaceae > JBKCUI01. The sequence continues at coordinate 4,921 of JANODW010000894.1, forward strand.
GCGGTCGAAATTTTATTAAGCGGAATGAATTCGCAATGGGACAGTGACGCGGTGCTGGCGTGCGTCCAATACGTCGAAGAAATCTTGATCGAGCCAACCTCTGACGCGTTGAAATCCAAACCCACGGATTGGCGGCAGGTATCTCAAGCGCTTCGCGTGCTGCAGCTTTAGGCGATCGGCGGCTTGTGTGGACGCATTAAACCTATCGGAGAGGGAGCAACCACGCACCCAACAACACGATCGCAAATCCCACGAAACCCATCAGCGTTAGTGCGGCGCTAAATGTCTTTAACGTCTGCGTGGTGGACATGCCCGTCATGGTCGCGACTTGCCAAAACCCACTGTCGTTCATCCAAGGAAACGGCTTGGAGCCGCAGCCGATGGCCAACGCTACGTATACCAGATGGAATGGGATTTCGATGCTTTCCATCAGTTGATGGACGATTCCCACGGTCGTTGTCATGGCGACGGTCGCGGACCCCTGCGCAGCCCGGATGATTGCGGTAATCGAGAACGCCATGACCAGCAAGCCGAACGGGGATTGGAGTCCGGGCAACATTTTGGCAATCGCTGGCCCGACTCCAAGCTCCTTGAGTGCGTATCCAAAACCCCCTCCCGCGCAGGTGAGCAACAAAATAATTCCTGCATCGCCGATCGACCTGGAAACAATGCTCTGGCAAATCGTGCGGCTTCGCATCCATGTGAGTGTGGCAATGCCAATCAACGCAGCCAAGAACAAAGCGAACGTCGGTTCGCAAACGCTTTGCATCAGCGACCACGAGCCGCGCGCCGGTTCCATCACCACCATTTCCGCAGCGACAATCAAGACCATCGGCACCACCAATGGCAGCATCGCGAGCCACAGCGGCGGCAACGCATTGCCAGTGGGATTGGAATTCGATTCGTTCTCGGCGGGGAGTTGGAGCGACATGGTGCGACTGCACCACACCCCGTAAGCAAATCCCGCCGTGGCTGCCAAGCCGCCGACAATCGTCCCACCGATCATCATCGTGACCATGGGGACCTTGAGCTCATTCGCGACGAACAATGGGCCGGGGGTGGGTGGCACGAGCGAATGAGCCATCGTTGCTCCGACGATGATCGCCATGACGGACATCAGATAGCCCTGCGGTCTCTCCCGTGCAGTCGCCTTGGCAAGCGGCAGCAACAGATAAAAAACCGTATCAAAGTAAACGGGAATGGCCATCAAAAAACCGCTGACCGAAAGCGCAGGCGCCACCCGTTGGAACCCGAAAACACTCACGATCGATTGAACGATGCGGGTTGCCGCTCCGCTCTCTAGCAAGCATCCACCGACCACCGACGCAAAGACGATCGGCAGGCCAATTTTTTCAAAGACGATCGCAACTCCATTGGCAAGTCGGATCGCAACGGCTGTCTCGTTGGGAGACAGCATCAATATCAACATGCTGCCAAGTACCAGTCCGATCACCGGATGCACCTTCAACCATAACACAGAGGCTATGACGACAAGGATTCCAAGCAGCGCGACAAGGAGGATAGGCAAAGGATGGGTCCTACGGAGTATTGACGGGGATGACGACGTCGTTGGGGACGAATGCAGCCTCGCTGGGTACTGATGATACGCCCGAGGGAAGCCCAACCGCGGACGGATTGAACGCACCTTGACTGACCTGATTGCGAACGGTGACGTCCTCAGGATTGTCCCTCGGCGTGAAGTTCCGTCCCCGTTGGTACGCTGCTTGTTGCATCGCCCCATCCAACGCGGATTCCGACAAGTTTACTTGGTTGTAGGCGAGCAAGGAACCTTTTTCGCGATGGAAATCTCTCAGCGCCAAATTGTAATCCACCAAAGAGCGGTAAAACGCGCTGGTGCTGGCGGCCAATTGCTGTTGAGCCTGCAGCAAGAAACTGATGTTGATAAATCCACCACTTGTGCGGATACTAAGAACCTCGACCTGCAACTTGTCCGCCTCAATGCGGTTGTAGTTGATCTGGAGTTGGGCATAACTGCGAGTGATTTGACGCGAGGCGTTGCTCAGATCGTGCGAGATGCGAAGCTGTTGTTCTTTTAAGATCGCCATTTCGCGAGCGAGGTTCAACTGCGCATGCCTCACGGCTGCAGAGGCTTGTCGGAGTCCGATGGCATATGAACCTTCAAATCCGGCTTGCCATTCTTGGAAATTACCCTCGGTAAGGCTTTGGCCCAAGCTCTCGAACTGGGTGTTGGGATTTCTGGCACCGATCAAGTGGTCGCCCAATCCTCGCCATCGATATTGGGTCAACGCATCGAGTCTGGGACGCTTGTTCAACCGCGAAGCGATCAGTTCCAGTTCGCGTCTTTTGATCGTCCATTCTTGGCGACGTACTTCGACACGTCGCGTCATCGCATCGCAAAGCGACGCTTCCCAGTCAAATGCCACGTCCGCTTGTACGGGCTCATCGGCTGGTTTGAGCAACTGCCCATCATTAGGAGGCAGTCCCATCACGTATCGCAGTCTCTGTTCGGCTGCATACAAACCGTTCGTCCCCGACAAAGCATCGTTGACTTGCGATTCGAAAAGATGATAATTCGATCGAGCTTGGGCTTCCTCGTCATCCTGTTCGGCACGACTTCCGACCTTTTGAAGCTCCCGGATTCTCTGCCAAGTCCGGAGCGAATTCTCGCGTCCCGAAAGCTGTGCGTCGAGCGATCGATACGCGAAATAGAGTTCCCAATAAGCCCCTTCGACATCGTTGATCAGCCGCAGCACGCCGGCTTCAAAATCCGCAAGCGAAATATCGGTATTGATTCGAGTAATCAAGACACCATTGTATTGTCCCGGTATGGTGGTTGGGCCTGCAATGCGATTGTAAGTTGTCCCGCTACCGGCCATCAACGGTTGACGGTACTCGGCCTCGAGAAAGCCATTGAAGTCGCTTCGGAAGAAACGTGTAGGATTGTTGTTGTTGTCGTATATGACGTTGGTTCGAAGAGCAAACTGGGCCCCGGTGGCCGTTCGCTTTTGAATCTGATTGGTATAGGTGCCGGTCGTCTGCTGGAAGACGGTAGGCACGAATGCAGCGAAGCTATTGTTTTGAGGTCGATCGTTCTTTTGCCAAAACAGTTGCGATGTAACTTGCGCATCAAAGTCCGCAAGAGCGGCCTGCGTGCCCGACAGTGGATTGAGGTCGGTCAACGCAGCGTCGAGCTGCGTTGCTTGGCCTTGAGGTGCACTGACAACTGCGCCCCCAAGTGTCCGCAGCACGTCGCTACTTTGCAGCGCTTGACGAATCGCTTCTTGCAACGTCAAGTCCAACGTCTGCAACTCGCTAGGATTCTGTATCGAAAATGGCATCGGACTTTGCGCTACGGTGGGAGCCAGAGGCGCATTGACGTCTGGATACTCGATCTGCGTCATGTAGTTTTGAAAATAAGAAATGTCGGAACTGTCTCGCCATGCTCGAAAACGCTCCGTGGGCTTGCAACCGCTTAAACACGTGGCAGCGATGCATCCACTAACAATCCAGTTCCGAAGTTGTGCGCGATTTGTCATGGCAGTCTGTGCTATCTCGATAAAATGCGATTGAGTCGCAAGCGGGTCCGTCAGGATTGCAAGCAAAACAGTTAAACAACGCTCGATCCTTGCAAGCGTCATGCCAGTACCTATCGGATCCGTGTGCACAATCGCTGTATCAAGCAACGCGTCCCTACAGAACAAACCCAAGTTAGGCATGGAAAAACAAGCAAGTACGAAACATGCGTTGCAAGCGCCAAGGTTTAACAAGAGTCGAAAAACGACCTATCTCGACGTCAAAAATGGGAGACGCCACCACCTAGACTTGGTCGGCTTTCCTACGACAACCACGGCGCGTAAAACTTTGCCGCGCTTCGTTTTGCAATCCTTCGCTGGCCCGTGAAAAACAGAACGAAATCGTTCCCATCCGGGAGAAGAAACTTTTGAAAACCAGCCCTTTCGCAGCCCTGCAGGCGCGCCCAATCGCCCGCTTGCAGATCGGTTGCTCAATTGACCACACTGGGCAAACTGCGTACATTGTACCGATTGGTGACTCTTAACTAGCTTTTCAGGATGCGTACCAAGCATGGGCATATGATTGTCGAAAAATCGCCCGTCGGGTTTCGCGCCACCGTGCCTTGCAAAGTCAATTTGTTCCTGGAAGTGCTAGGGAAGCGGAATGATGGTTATCATTCCCTGGATACTGTGATGATGGCAGTGTCCCTGGTTGACCAGTTGGAAGTAACGCATCGAAACGATGATCGATTGGATCTGACTGTTTTGTATCCAGAGGGATCTGGTTCGCCTTTCGATAGTGAAGATCTCGCATGGGACATCCCAGCGAATCAAAACAACTTGGTTGTACGCGCTTTGGATCGACTAAGGAAAACCCTAGGCAAGCCGAGCAGCGGAGCAAACATTCAATTAAAAAAGCGTATCCCTGCCATGGCCGGCTTGGGAGGCGGAAGCGCCGACGCTGCTGCAGCACTGGTCCTGGGTGTTCTGTTATGGGGCTCGGACCAAGACATTTTTCATGCCACCGCAATCGCCAGCGAACTTGGCAGCGATATCAATTTTTTCCTAGAAGGGGAACGCAATGGATATTGGTTAGCCCGGTGCACTGGGCGAGGCGAAACGATCCAACCGTTGGATTGTGCAGAACCTTTGCACCTAGCTATCGTGCATCCTCCCCGAGGGTGTGGGACCAAGGAGGTTTTCGAAAAATTGGGCCGCCAGTTTGAACTCGAACCGCGAGTGGAACCGGACGCGCTCATCCAAAATTTACGTCAAGGATTAACCCTTACACCCCCAAGTGGGGTTTTTAATCGCCTAGAATCTGCTGCGGCAAAGACGACCGATTGGATAGAGAGATCGAGAAGTTGGATTGATCGTTACGACCATCACGGTCAATGCATGTCCGGGAGCGGATCGGCAAGATTTTGTTTGTGCGCGACACGGGCACAAGCCGAGAAGATAGTAAGTGAGTTGCGGACCAGCGGAGGGATGCGAGCATATTACGCACAGACGTGGCAGTCATCAGGGATCGAAGACCAGATAAGAAGAATTCGAAAAGAATCGTGAGTTAAGCGACTCGCGACGAAAGGGAGTGCAAACAAAGCCATGGAAATCACCGAGGTCCGCATCAAACTGATGGAGGAATCCGAAGACCGTCTTCGCGCATTCTGTTCGATAACTATCGACCATGCTTTTGTTATCCGCGATTTGAAAATCATCGAGGGAGTCAACGGGCCATTCGTTGCAATGCCCAGCCGAAAAATGTCTGCGCGCTGCGGGAAATGCGGCAATAAAAATCACCTCCGAAGCAGTTACTGCAACCAGTGCGGCACGAGGCTTCGCGGCCCCCAGGACGTCCGCGAGGTCGAAGGGGGCGGGGGATCCAACAAAATGTATGCGGATATCGCCCACCCCATCAACCAAGCTTGCAGAGACCTCATCCAAAACTCGGTCATTCGAGAGTATCTGGTGGAATTGGACAGAGCGAAACAACCGGACTACAAATCGAGGTATGATGATGAGTACGTGGAATCGTCTCAATCCGAACCTATAGCCCCTCCCTCTGCCCAGCCCAACGAATCGTCTTCCGTTCCTAAGCCCCACTTTTTCGACACGGAAAAGAAAACGGCAATCCCACCGAGCAACAACGCGGACAAACGAAACTTCGGCGACGGCATATTCTAAGCCCTCTCGAAAATGCTCCCTACTCAGAAACTTGACCATCGCATTTGGACAACCGTCCTCTCCTTGTTCGTATCGTTTCTCTCCCCGTTCATGCCCATGGGTCGCTGCGAGGACCCTGCTGGAATGGTCCTTATCCCTTCGGGAGCCTACCTTATGGGCGGTCCCTCTCCGGAAGCAATCCGCGAAGTGCGGCAGACCAACCTCTCCAACCGCCCCTGCTGTTCCGGACTCGTCAAAGGATTCGAAGACTGCAGCCCCAAGCACCAAGTCAAGATTCGCTCTTTTTGGATGGACGTTACCGAAGTCACCAACCGGGATTTCGCCAAATTCGTTGCAGCAACAGGATACAAAACCATCGCCGAACGCGAATTGGATCCTGCCAGTTTCCCTCAAGTCCCCAAGGACCAACTGAAGTCGGGTTCGGTTGTCTTTACCCCTCCCAAGACAGCGGTCTCGCTCAATAATTTCATGCAGTGGTGGAGCTACGTTCCGGGCGCTTGCTGGAACCATCCCAACGGCCCGAAAAGTTCCATTGAAAACCTATTGGATTACCCCGCCGTTCATATCGCTTACCCGGATGCAGAGGCTTATGCCAAGTGGGCTGGTAAACGGCTCCCCTCCGAAGCCGAATGGGAATGGGCCGCGCGCGGAGGGCTCGACGAACAAGCCTATCCGTGGGGCAACCAACTGCTCGTCGACGGCAAATGGCAATGCAACGCCTACCAAGGAGAGTTTCCTCACAAAGATACCGGCGACGACGGTTTCAAAGGGCTAGCCCCTGTCGGTCAATTCGCACCTAACAAATACGGCCTTAAAGATATGTCCGGCAACGTCTGGGAATGGTGCAATGACTTCTATCACCCCGATACCTATCGGAATCGAAAGGAGATCGGCAAAGTCCTCGAAAATCCAAAAGGCCCCATCAGCAGTTGGGATCCCGAGGAACCCGGAATCGTCAAACGGGTTCACCGCGGTGGCTCCTACCTTTGCAGCAGCGAATACTGCGCTCGCTACATGATCGGAACGCGAGGCAAAGGGGACGTCGATACCGGCGCTTCGCACGTCGGATTCCGATGCGTGAAGGACAAGGAATAACGCAGCAAACGCTTTCGTTATGCCACAGGCAACGCGCTCAATCGTTAAATTTTCTTCTGGATCAACTGAGCTATCAACTCTGGATTCTTGGCTTCTTTCAAGTGTTTCAGTTGGTCGGGTGGAACGCCGATGCGTTCCAAATGCATGAACAAACTGTCCCAAACTTTCTCTCGCTTTTTCCCTTCCGCCAAATACAAGTCCGTCAGCAACTCTTGAGCGCGTTGCAAAGAAACGTTGTCTTTGTTGTTGTAATAGTTCTTGATTACCGACTGTTGGTACCGCGTGTAATTTTCAGCAGCCATGAATGCGTCTCTGTTTGGTGTGGGAATGGCGGTTTATCGAATGGGTTGCCCAGTTGGGGCCCCCATTTAATCGGGTGCGTTAAACACCTTTCTTGAATGGTATGCCGGAGCCGTGCAAGGTTCCACTGCGTCATTTTCTCTTTCGGCCGTTTTGCGGGCTTCCTGCCGCCTTGTAATATTCCTATCGCTCTACTGAAGTCGCAACACAATCGATCGAATGTCCATGACCGCTGCCCCCTTTTTGCTCTGCGGTCGAACGGCAAGACGGTAGGTCCCTGCCGCTAGCTTCATCGTGCCAATGTTTTCAATAATAATGTTTTGAAAATGCCCGGTATCGCGAACGGTCCACTGCAGCGATTGACTGCCAACGTCCAGGCGAGCTACCGAACCGCCATTGTTCGATCCGCATCCGCAATGCACCTCGATCTCATACGTTCCATCCTTGGGAACGGTCAATTCCCAGTCCACCCAGTCGTCGACTTCTGTCCAATAACCGATCACATTTTTGTAGGTCTCAGGTTCGTAACGCAGCTTCTTTCCATGAGCGGTCCCAGACGCAGCCGTCAACAGGATTTCTTGGCTCGCGTCCTTGAGGAATGCTTTTTTGCCCGAGACGGCGCGGTTCATTTCATTGCGCCATGCTTTCCATTTAGCCCCGATGGCCATAGCGCCCACACTGGCATCCAATCGCGTGGGGTCAAATTCGGTATAAAGCTTTCGGTGAAGATCGGGGTTGGCATTTGGATTGGGAACACAGAACTGAACACCCATTCTCCTTTGCCAGGTATGCAGCGAGTCGGCAAGCAACTTTGCTTTTTCAACATTGTCTTGAGCAATGTTGTTCTTTTCCCCAACATCCTTTTGCAAATCGTATAGTTCGATCGAACCATCTTCCAGGGACTCGATCAGTTTCCATTGGCCTTGACGTGTCGCGGCGGCAGGACGGCTTCCTTGGTTGGTGTAATGTGGGAAGTGCCAAAAAAAGGAACGCTCTTTTTCGGGGCCTGCAGTTGGGTTTGGTAACCATCCCGCTTTCAAACTCACTCCATCGAGCGGCCCAACCGTCTTGCCCAATTCCAAGCCCGCAACTTCCATCAGGGTCGGCATGAGGTCCATCAGCGAAACGGGACTATCGATGGTCTGCCCCGAATTGATTTTGTCTGACCAACGAACGATGAGAGGGATGCGTATGCCCCCTTCGTAAAGATATCCTTTGCCGGCTCGGAACGGGCCATTGTGCGTGGCTGGCAACTCATGCACCTCTGGAACATGCAAGCCTCCGTTGTCGCTGGTAAAGATCACTAAGGTGGGACGTTTCAACGCGTCGACCGCTGCCATCAATTTGCCTATGGCGTTGTCCAGCGATTCCACTGTCGCGGCGTATAAGGGATTGAATGAATTCGCATTCTTATCGATCAGGGCTTGAGGGGCGCTCAATGCAACGTGAGGGGAGTGTTGAGGAATGTAGCAGAATGATGGCTTGGCATCTTGCGCTCTTAAAAATGCGATGGCGGAATCGACGATCGCGTATTCGTTTTTGCCTCCTTCTTTCTCATCGACGGCTCCATTTCCCTTGGGCTCCATGGCGACTTCGAATCCTTGCGCTAAAGGTCCGGTTTTGCCACCTCCCAAATGCCACTTGCCAAAGAGGCCGGTTCGATACCCCGCGGTCTGCAACCACTCTGCCAACGTGCTTTCCGCAAGCGGCAGATGGGACTGGATCCGTGGTTGGAGCAGCAACTGCGAATCGGCATCGGGACGCCCGGGCAAAAACGTCGTCAAATGCAATCTCGCACACGACTTGCCCGTCATCAGCGACGCGCGTGAAGCAGAGCAAATCGATAGACTGCAATAAGCGTTGGTATAGCGAAACCCTTCCGCCGCTAGCTTGTCTAAATGGGGTGTGCTGTGATCGCGACGACCGTAACAGCCCAGATCAAAAACCCCCAAGTCGTCCGCCACGATCATGACAATGTTGGGTTGGTCGTTGGATTGCTTCGCAAATGCGATCGGACAAACCAGCAGGGCCGATGCAATCGCACACAGAACCACTAGAAAGCGTGAAAACAGGAGGATGCAGGAGCAACGCATTGGATTAGCCTGGGTAGAGGAATCGAACTGGGCGCGGTCCCAGTTTACTCGAATTGTCCCATCGGAAGCAATCATTGCTAAATTTGACGCAACCGCGTCCAACAAACACTTCTCGCAATATAAACTATCCACACCTCCACCCGCGACCACCCTCGAAACCCTATCAAAAATGAGGCAATGTCATGAAGCCGATCGCCATCTTGCTCTTGTCCCTAACACTCTGGCCCCACCTATGCAAACACGTTCGCGGTCAGGAGTTTAACAACCTGCCGGTCACCACGCAGAAGCCACCGCTGCATGGGCGCCACTGGATGGCGGTTACCGGGAAACCGCTCGCCGCCACCGCCGGTGCGATGGTATTCAGCAAAGGTGGAAATGCAGTCGACGCTTCGTGTGCGATGCTCGCCGCTACCTGCACGATGTGGGATGTTTTGAGTTGGGGCGGCGAAACCCAAGCGCTAATCTACAACCCGCACACCAAGCAAGTGATCGCCATCAATGCGCTTGGAGTCGCACCGACCGGAGCGACCGCCGATTTCTACAAGAGCAAAGGGATGAAGTACCCACCTGAATACGGACCGCTGGCGGCCGTCACGCCGGGTACACCAGGCGGACTCATGACCATGCTGGCCGAGTACGGTCGCCTGAGCCTCGCCGAGGTGCTAGCGCCCGCCATGCAAATGGCGGAGGGCTATCCGATCGAAGCGCAAGCCGCCAACTCCATCGAACGCGGAAAAGCCCAGATCAAAAAATGGCCCTACTCCAAAAAAGTATTTCTTCCCCACCTGGGAGAAACCCGCGAAGCGCCCAACGCAGGCGAAATTTTTGTGCAACGCGATCTGCTTGAGACCCTCCGGAAACTCGTCGAAACGGAACGCGAGGCCCTTGCAAAAGGCATGTCTCGCAAAGACGCCATCTACGCTGCCAACTCCCGTTTTTACCGAGGTGACATCGCCCAAGAAATCGCGAGAGGAACCCAGGAACAAGGCGGCTTGATAACGGAAAATGACCTCGCGACATGGCAAGTGAAAATCGAAGAGCCCTTCAAAACCAACTACAAAGGGATCGACGTTTACAAACTGCAGCAGTGGACCCAAGGACCGGTGATGCTGCAAACACTCAACATCCTTGAGAACTTTCCTTTAAAGCAGATGGGTTACAACTCCACCCAATACATCCACACTCTCTATCAAGCCATGAATCTCGCTTTTGCAGATCGCGATTTCTACTATGGCGATCCCGCCTTCGGTCCCGAGGAACCCATGCAAGGTTTGTTGTCCAAAGAGTACGCCAAGGAACGCAGCAAACTCATCGACCCCGAAAAGAACAATCCCAAAATCGCTCCGGGCGACCCCTATCCATTCGAAGGCAAACAGAACCCATTCGGTGTCGCACTCAACAAATGGGCTTCCGCGAATACGATCGTGCCAGAACAAAGCAACTCGATCGCATACGAAAAATTCTTAGAGAGTTTCCAGTCCGGTACTACCTCGGTCGAAGCGGCAGACGCCGAAGGCTGGGTGGTGAGCATGACTCCCAGCGGTGGATGGGTGCCTGCCTGCATCGCGGGCAACACGGGCATCGGCTTGAGCCAACGGATGCAGTCGTTTGTTTTGGATGCTAGCGAGAACCCGTTCAACGTCGTCGAACCGGGCAAACGACCACGCGTCACTCTGACGCCGACGCTCGCCATGAAGGATGGCAAACCGTACCTTTCTTTTGCCAAACAGGCGGGCGACGAGCAAGACCAATTGCTCCTACAATTCTTCTTGAACGTGGTTGAGTTCAATATGACCGTTCAAGAAGCGTGCGAAGCGCCGAGCTTCAAGACGCTTCAGATGCATTCCAGCTTTGGAGCCCACGAGAAAAGCCCCGGCGGTCTGGTTCTCAATGATCAGACTCCCCCCTGGGTTCGCAAAGACTTGTCCCGCATGGGATACAAATCCACTTTCCAAGAACGCACCTCCGGACCGATCAACGCCATTTGGTTCGATTGGAAACACCATTCGTTGTGGGGTGGCTCAAGCAACCACGGCGAAGACTACGGGATCGGTTGGTAAGCGCCCGATCACCACTACCGTAGGATGGGACCATCGTCCCGTCCGTTTCTTCGTTCAGAACAATTTCTTCGTCCCGTCCGTTTCTTAGTTCGGGACAGTTTCTTAGTTCGGGACAGTTTCTTCGTTCGGGACAGTTTCTTCGTTCGGGACAGTTTGTTCGTTCGGGACAATGGTCCCAAACTACGGTTGGTACTTTTCAGCCTGCCGCTGGCCTACACTGCTTGCTCGGTCGAACGGTTCAATTCGAGCATTTCAGCCTTCCATTCGTCATTGCGAAATGCCCCTTCCCATTTCGTGATGACCACGGTCGCTAAGCAGTTTCCGACGACGTTGACCGCCGTTCGAGCCATGTCCATCAGTTCATCCACCCCCAGGATGAGAATGACTCCCTCTACGGGCAACTGAAACGAAGCCAATGTACCGAGCAGAATTACCAAAGAGGCGCGGGGAACGCCCGCCACTCCTTTCGAGGTGAGCATCAGCGTCAGCATCATGATGATTTGTTGCCACCAGCTCAATTCGATCCCGGCCGCTTGCGCGACAAAGATGGAGGCCACGCCGAGGTACAACGTGGTTCCGTCCAAATTGAATGAGTACCCCGTGGGCAAAACAAACCCAACGATCCGTTGCGGGCATCCAAGCTTCACCAAGTTCTCCATCGCCTTGGGCAGCGCGGACTCGCTGGAGGTCGTCGCAAATGCAATGATCGCAGGTGTTTTTACGGCATCAAAAAAATCTTTTAAAGGGACTTTGAAAAGCAAGGCGATTGGCAACAGGACCACCACACAAAAGAAGATCAGCGCGACGTAGAGGGTGCCGACAAGCATGGCTAGGTTTTTAAGGACTTCCAAGCCGCTATGGCCGACCGCATAGGCCATTGCAGCACCCACCCCTACCGGCGCGAACTTCATCACGAACTCAGTGAAACGGAACATAATGTCCGCCAACGACTGGCACCATTTCACGACCGGCTCGCTCTTTTCCTTTCCAATGCTGGTCACAGCCAAAGCAAACAAGACAGAGAACACAACGATTTGCAGCACATCGCCCTCGGCCATGGCTTTGATAATTGAGGTTGGGGAGAGGTGCGCGATGATGTCGCCAAAGGATTGCGGTTTGGCCGGGGGCGGGGCGGCGGTGAGCCCCTTTGCTAACGCTTGCGAGGCTTCACCTATTTTTTGAAAAGCGAGTGAATTCTGTTCATTGACCGAAGCATTGTTGCCGCTGGCCAGTTGCGTTTTCGCGTTCTCGGTCGCCTCCATGGCTTCTTTTGTCAGTGCAGTCGCTTGTTCGGACAAGACGGCTCGGTTTTCTTCTTTTTGAATATTCGCGAGGCTGAGCCCTTTGCCAGGCTGGGCGATATTCACTGCGAACAAGCCGATGAAAAGGGCCAGCGTGGTGACTAGTTCGAAATAGATAAATGCTTTCGCACCGATGCGACCAACTTGCTTGATGTCCCCAGTCCCGGAAATACCGACGACCAAAGTCGCAAAGATTAACGGTGCAATGATCGACTTGATTAAGTTCAAAAAGAGAGTGGAGAGCGGCCTGGCCTCCAAGCCCCAATTAGGAAACATCCACCCGACAAAAATGCCGATAAACAGACCGATAAAGATCTTACCCGTCAACGAGACTTTGGGAACTCGCATATTTTTTTTTGGCACCAGCGTGGGGAACGAATAAGTGTCGAATTGGCCGTGGGGAGGCTAACAGTTTAGCCAGAATTTTCGCAGGAAGAACAAAGGTTGCCTATTTTGCGTTAAGGATTTAGCGACTTCCGAAACAAACTCTAGGCAACGGGGCCGTCGACTCTGTGACGAATCTATGTCGACTCGGTATCGACTCCGTGGGGTTGACAAGCTTGTTTAGGACCACGACAACAAACACGTGCTCTCGGTACTCAAACCATCCGTGCCATCGCGTTGGCACAAAAAGGGTTATAAAGCAATTGAAACTATGAATTCAACGATCCTGTTGCTTGTTGTCTTTGGGTATTTCGGGATCCTTCTAGCCATCTCGTGGTATACGTCGCGTAACGCCGGCGAGCATGCCTTTTACTCGGGCGATCGCAAAAGCCTGTGGTGGGTGGTCGCTTTTGGAATGGTGGGAACCTCTCTTAGCGGAGTCACCTTCATCAGTGTACCAGGCTCTGTCCACAAAATTGGCTGGAACTATTTGCAGGTGGTGATCGGCTACGTCGTGGGGTATTGGATCGTTGCAATGGTGCTGCTGCCTCTATATTACAGACTTCATTTGACCAGTATCTATTCTTACTTGCTGCAACGCTTTGGTGGGATCAGTTACAAAACGGGGAGCGCGCTTTTCATCCTGAGCCGGCTGCTGGGTGCCACCGCGAGGATCTACATTGTTCTCTACGTCATCCACCGTTACTTGCTGGATTCGATCGGGATACCGTTTTGGGTAACCAGCGGTTTGGTATTGGTAATGATCTTTCTGTATACGCTTGAGGGCGGGGTCAAAACGATCGTGTGGACCGATACGCTCCAAACCCTATTTATGTTGGCGTCCCTGGTTGGAACGGTGGTCTACATTGCAACCGACCCAGCCATGTCGGGTTGGCAACAGAACCTTTCAGAAAGCGGCATGCTAACGATCGTCAACTCCAACGGGTTTAGCGATCGGTTTTGGCTGAAGCAAATCCTCAGCGGTGTTTTCATCACGATTGCAATGACAGGTCTGGATCAAGAAATGATGCAGAAAAACCTAAGCGTTCGAACCCTTGCAGACGCTCAAAAGAACATGCGAGTGTTCAGCATCGTTCTGCTCTTCACCAATGTACTTTTTTTGTTTCTGGGTGCGCTCTTGTTTTTGAAGCTTCAGCAATTGGGACTTGCTATCCCTGAAAAAAGCGATGATCTATTTCCGAACCTGGCCCTAGAACACTTCCCGCCCTGGCTCGGTCTGATGTTCATTGTCGGACTCATCAGCGCGCTGTTCCCGAGCGCCGACGGAGCATTGACTGCGTTGACATCGAGCACTTGCATCGATCTGATTGGAATTCGAGAACGCAACTGGGACGACAAGCGACAGAAAAAAGTCAGGCAGCGCGTTCACCTGATGTTCGCGGTTCTCTTTCACGTGCTGGTAATGTGGTTCTATTGGCGACAAGACGACTCGATCATCAACACCGTACTCGATCTTGCCTCGATCACCTATGGACCGTTATTGGGACTCTTCTCGTTTGGCATCTTGACCAACCGGAAGCCTCGAGAATGGTCCGTGCCTATCGTGTGCGTCCTCTCCGCCCTCTGCTCGTTCTGGCTTAGGATGGAAAGCAAGTGGCTTTTCTATGGCTACCAAATGGGTTTTGAAACCCTTATCGTGAATGGATTGATCACCTTTGCCGGGCTGTTCTTCATGAGCCATCGCGTGGGAATATATTCCGAGGATAAGGCTCAGGATCACACGGTTCGGTGAGCGATCGCGTTCCTAGTGGGCGTTCTTTCCGTAGGATGGGACCTTCGTCCCGTCCGTTT
>JANODW010000895.1:0-6483 GCA_031412875.1 Pirellula sp.
TACAAGTCTCTTGCTGAACATGGAATACGTCAGGCGAATGATGAACGCCCAGGTGCGTTTCTGCGTGCGCGAGCAAAGCCGGTGCCTGATCGGAAACGCATTGAATCACGGTGACTACGTATGGCTTGAGAGCTTCGTCGACAGCGGCGTTCCAAGTAGTGGCATCACGATTTGCAGCATACTCTTCGAGAATGAGATAGTTCGAAACCGGTTCGATTGCAACCAAGCAGATCTGAGGATGAAACGTCTCGTCCTCACAAAGAGTGATTTGTCGCTTGGGCATTTTCGGGGCGAGTCGTGACTGTTCCTCTTTGCCGAACTCCTCTATTGCCTGTTCGATGGAAACGGCAAACTTCTGTTGAGCCCCGTAGGAAACGGCAATAAACCGATCCAACTGGCACAATTCAAGCAGCCAGCAGATGTTGCGTATACCGCCATCGTTGGCTTGCCCCAATACTAGATGCAAACCACACTGAAACCTATGTAGGAACGCGAGCCCGTGGGGTGATTCGAAAAAACTGGACGACAGTCGGCTCTAAGCCGCATTCTTGTTCGAGTCGAGCACGATTACGTTGCCAATTTTGAGCTGTGGTACGCGGGACGCTGTTGTCTGAGGCCGTCTGTTTTAACGAAGCTCCGTTGATTTGATCCAAACGAAACTGCTCAACATGTTGGGAAATCTGGTCGCGTGGCCAGAGATATTGATTCGACGAAACGTGCCCAGTGGTAGAATGAATATTGTCCATGCTTGAGACTCCTTTGGAATGGACTTAGATACCCACTCTATTGGAGTCTCGGGCTGGACATTTACGAATTGCAAATTCGAAAGAAGAACAAGAAGGTTTAGCTGGCAATCACGCCTCTGCCCGAGTTGTGATCGAGGCCGGAGGTAACAAAGGGCCATCCATATTTGTGATGGGCTTGCGTCGGTTACCCACACGGCTATCTAATGAAATTGCGTTTCGTACAATGCTCTCTCTGTAACTTCACAATCAACTAGAGTCGCATCTCAAAAGGTTGTTTCGCGCGATCTTGCGTTAACGGCACACAGTCGTCTTCTCCTCCGAATCGCTGTTTCCATGATTCACTTACTTCTGAATCCATAGAGTGATTGCTTTGGACGCGATAGCACTCGCTGTGATCCCTTCGGGATCCATTTCCTGCACGTCAAGAAGACCGGTGGTGTCGCTTCGCTCAACCACCGGCTAATTGCTGCAACCGCTGCGCGGTATTTCGTGCGATGCACAACTCGCACCGGTTTACATCAGGAGTCGAGATGCATTCATTGGGTGAAGAATTTGGCGTGTTTTGGGGAGAAATATGGATGGCCCCTTGCTACTTTGTGCTGAGCTTAATTCAGCACTCTCGCAACTTTCGCGGAGCGAAAGGCGACTTTAGAGATTCCCCTTAAGGAAATACTGTCACAAATTCTTAAAGCGGAGGGCACGGGGATCGAACCCGCAACCCCTTACGGGGCACTTCATTTCCAATGAAGCCGCTAGCCATTCGCCTACCCTCCAGACAAACGTCGCTCAAAAGCATATCCTAGCAACTTGGCGCAGCAAGCCAAGACCGTCCCTTTTTCGAGGATTCTCTGCTTATGAAAGCAAAAGCTTGGGTATTTCGTAACAATAACAACACTTACGACCTTTGTTTGGAGTCCCGCGAGGCGACTTTATCAACGCAACCCCCTGCCGATTCCGTTGTGGTCCGCGTTCGGGCCGTTTCGCTCAATTATCGCGACATTATCGCCTGGAGAAACTTAGCCGGCCGAAATGTCGATGGGCGTGTCCCAGCTTCGGATGGAGCCGGAGAGATCATCGCGTGCGGCGAGGGCGTGACTCAATGGCGGGTTGGCGATCGGGTTGCAGGCTGCTTTTTTCAAACTTGGCAATCTGGCCGATTCGAAATGCAGCATCACAAAAACGACTTGGGGGGGACGTTGGACGGCATGCTGCAAGAGGCGATCTGCCTCCCAGAAAACGGTGTTGTCCGAATCCCTGACCATCTTGATTTTGAGCAAGCCGCCACATTGCCTTGCGCTGCGCTTACCGCGTGGTATGCATTAACGGTTCGCGGCCGCTTGCAGAGCGGGCAAACGGTTCTATGTCTGGGTACAGGTGGCGTTTCAATGTTTGCGCTTCAGCTTGCAACCGCCCTCGGTGCAGAAGTCATGATCACGTCGAGCGATGACCTGAAACTGGTCAAAGCCAAACAGCTCGGCGCCACCCATACGATCAATTACCGGACGCATCCTCATTGGGCAGAGGAAGTAGCTCGTATTACCAATGGACAGGGAGTGGATCATGTCGTTGAAGTGGGCGGGCCGGGAACGTTGGAACAGTCGATGAAGGCGGTTTCGGCAGGCGGTCATATCGCCTTGATCGGAGTCCTGACCGGCTTTGGTTCGCCTTCTACCAGCTTGTTTCCATTGTTAGCGAAGAATGTCCAGCTCAACGGAATCTATGTCGGGCCTCGCGATCAATTTATCGCAATGAATCAGTTCCTTGGACACAAAAACCTTTACCCGATCGTCGATCGCATTTTCGATATGCAAGAAGCACCCAAGGCATTCGAGTATCTAGCGAGTGGCCAGCATTTCGGAAAAGTAGTCGTCAGGTTGTAAGGCGAGCGGCAGGCTGAAGCATACCAGCCGTAATTTGGGACCATTGTCCCGAACGAACAAACGGACGGGACAATGGTCCCATCCTACGATAGTAATAATCCTGATTTCGGCAGCGGAATCTGGAGCGTTCGTGTTTACTTAACGTTGGTGTTTACTCATAGGTTGAGGAGGGGAAATTGAATAGTCAGAGTGGTCCGCTTCGAATTGTTGTTGTCGGCGGGGTTGCAGGGGGGGCTTCCGCGGCGACGCGCGCCCGGCGCGTTAACCCAACGGCCGAAATCACCATGCTTGAACGCAACTCGGTCGTATCCTTTGCAAACTGTGGGCTTCCCTACCATGTCGGTGGTGAAATTGAAAAGCGAGAGAGTTTGATCGTTGCGAAGAAGGAGCTTTTCTGGAATCGTTTTCGAATCCAGGTACGGACCCAGTGTGAAGCGATTGCGATTGACCGGCAGAACAAACTCGTCACGGTTGTCGATCGTTTGACCAACGTACCGTTCTCCATCGGGTTCGATCGATTGATTCTTGCGACGGGGGCAGCGCCCAATATTCCCGACTATTGTTCGCCGATGCCGAGCAATGGATTCCATCTGTGGACGCTGGAGGACATGGATGGGATCATGGCGCAATTGCAATCAAAAGCGGTCAAGCGTGCGGTGGTGATCGGGGGAGGATTTGTTGGGCTGGAGGTGGTCGAACAGTTGCATCGACGAGGGGTCCACGTCACGCTGGTGGAGCGCAATGGTCAGATTTTGACAAGATTGGATCGTGCCTTTGCAAAGATCGTAGAGCGTCACCTCGAATCGAAATCGGTTGAACTGCAACTTAGCAACCCCGTCCAGTCGCTGAAGCTTGAAAATGGACGAGCGGTTGCAGCGACGCTTCGCGATGGGAGTGTGGTTGCGATGGATCTATTGATCGTGGGAGCGGGGGTTACACCGAGGACCGCGTTAGCTTCCCAATGTGGCTTGCAACTCGGCGACCAAGGAGGGGTGAAGGTAAACTCATTCATGCAAACATCGGATCCAAGCATTTACGCAGTGGGCGACATCGTGGAGTACGAGAATGGCGTGACGGGCAAGCATGGATTGAACCCATTGGCGGGGCCGGCCAATCGATCGGGAAGGATTGCAGGAACGCATGCGGCGACCGGGACAAGCGAACCGATGGGGAAAGTTTTTGGAACTTCCATCGTCAGAGTTTTTGACCTGACGGCTGCTTGCACGGGATTGAACGAACGGAGTTTGGCGGCCCAGGAAATTTCCTTTCGCACGGCGATCATTCAATCAGCGCATCACGCGTCGTATTTCCCCGGTTCGCAATCGATGCAGTTGAAAATATTGTACGCACCAGGGGATGGCAAACTGCTCGGTGCGCAGGCGGTGGGTGGAGATGGAGTCGACAAACGCATCGACATTTTGGCGACGGCAATGCATTTCGGTGCGACGGTATACCAGTTGGCTCAGTTGGATCTTGCGTACGCGCCTCCGTATGGAAGCGCCAAGGACCCAATTCATATGGCAGCTTTCACGGCTTGCAATGATTTGATGGGAACTCCGCGATTAACGTTGCCCAACGCTGATTTGTCCGACGTTCAGGTTGTGGATGTTCGCACGGCTGTCGAGCGAGAAAAACTGCCGTTGGCTCACGCAATCCCGATCGAAGTGGATGGATTCTGCGAGCACATCGACGCATTGGATCCAAAAAAGGAGACGGTGGTTGTCTGTCATTCGGGAAAACGCGCTCATGTCGCTGCGTCGTTGCTCAGGCACAGCGGATTTCAAAACGTATCCAATTTAACGGGTGGAATGTCGATTCGCAGCATGATCGATAGGCCGTCTGGGCCATCAGAAAGCGTATGACAGTCTATGCAAATTGAGCTAGACTAAGGGAGCAAGGCATTGGGGCATCGATCTCCGCCATAACTTCGGAGATCAGGCGGCCTGCCGCTACGAAAGTGAGTGCCATTGCACGGTTTTTCGGCCCTTGTTGCGATCAACCCCTACATTTGCACGCCAAACGTCACTTGACCAGGAAAAAGCTCACGACATGATTGAATTAGTGGACGGTCCTATACCCATCCATCAATTGTTGGCGGACTCCGTCGATGAAGAGTGTGGAGCGACCGTTCTCTTTTTGGGTACGACCCGTCGCTGGACAGGAAACGCAGAGACCGGGCGAACCGAAACAGCTTACCTAGAATATGAGGGCTATCGCGAGATGGCACATGCGAAAATGGCCGAGTTAGAACGGATTGCCTGCGAACGGTGGCCGATTAAGACGATCGCCCTCGTGCATCGATTGGGGCGAGTGGAAATTAAAGAGGCCAGCGTTGCAGTCGTCGTCAGCACGCCCCACCGAAGCGAAGCCTTTGAGGCGGGCAAGTGGCTCATCGATGAACTCAAAAAGCAAGTTCCCATTTGGAAGAAAGAATGGTTTGCCGCTCAACCACCCAAGTGGATCCATCCCACGCCTAACTCATGACAACCTCCACGCAAGAGCATTCGGTTTCGGGAGATCGTCCATTCTTTCCACCGTTGTTAGATACCTTTGGCAGAGTTCATGAATCGCTGCGAATAAGCGTCACGGATGCCTGCAACATTCGTTGTCGCTATTGCATGCCGGAAAAAGTTTTAGGCTTTTTACCGCAGCACCGTTTATTGACGTATGAGTCGATCGCTCGGATTGTGTCTGTTTTGGCGCGAGCTGGGGTGCGAAAAGTCAGGCTAACTGGTGGCGAGCCGTTGATGCGCCCGCATTTGGAGAACTTGGTCGAGCGACTTTCGACCATTCCCGGATTGCAACAGATCGCCATGACGACCAACGCGATGCTGTTGGAAGAAAAAGTTCTGGCGCTTCAAACCGCAGGGTTAACGCATGTCAACATTTCGCTCGACACATTACGTGAAACCGCTTTTCAGCAGATTTCACGTCGAGAAGGACTGGATCGTGTGCTCGCTGGGATCGACGCAGCGGTTCGGAGTCAATTGAAGGTACGCCTCAACGCCTTGGTGCTTCGCGAGATCAATTTGCAGGATTGCATTCCATTGGTGGAGTTTGCACGTCAGCGCAATCTATTCATTCGCTTCATCGAGTTTATGCCGTTGGATGCGGACCGGCAGTGGAGTCAAGAACAGGTGGTCAATGGCAGCGAATTGCGAAAGCATTTGGAAGATCATTTTGGCCTGCTTGCGCCGCTGGAGAGAACGGATCCTGCACAGCCGGCACGCGATTTTGGATTTCGCGATGGCAAAGGCGGTGTCGGGTTTATCGATCCCGTTTCGAACCCCTTTTGCCAGTCTTGCAATCGCATTCGATTGACGGCCGATGGCAAGATGCGAAACTGCCTCTTTGGTCGAGAGGAATGGGATCTCAAGGCCGCTTGCGAGTCCAACGCAAGCGATGAAACCATTTACGAGATTGTGTCGAAGTGCATTCTAAGCAAGTACGCTGCGCACGGAATTTCTTCCAGTGATTTCCAACAGCCCGAACGGGCCATGTATCAGATCGGCGGATAGCATCGCGACGGGTTGCACGGCTCGTCTAACGCACTTGTCCGGCTGCCCGAATGCTTTCAAGTATTGAAGTCAGCTCCTGCACTTTTTCTGGTTTGTCCATGTACAGGTTTTTCTTCTGGGACAGATCCTCTCTTAAGTTGTAGAGTTCGCCTGGTTGATTGTTAGCGGAATAACCGAATTCTTGATCAAACCAAGCTGGCACGGCGGAATGGGCCCCGGTTTTGTTTGCGATCAGCACCCAGTCGTCATGCCGAATCGCATACACGTTTGCGTTGGTGTTATGGACAATGCTGTGCCTAGGACTGGGTGCGTTGTTTCTCCATACGGGCAATAAGTCAT
>JANODW010000896.1:0-2449 GCA_031412875.1 Pirellula sp.
GAATCGAAATTGAGTGCGTGGATTACCTGTGAGAACATACCTATGCCGTACGCGGCCCAAAATTCGGCCAAAGTTGGAACTCTCCCATTGGAGAATGTTGCGGCATGTGTGCCAGCGATCATCAGTATCGAACGCTTGTCGGTCAAATTTGGCTTTCTCATCCATTGCTACTAAACGTACAAGCATGTAACGCTCCTAATTTGCTCGGCTGGAGTCCGAAGATCAAGACGAATTACGCTGAATGATAAAAGCCTCCAAAGGCCGAGCAATACCCATAAACGCGGGGGTATGATTGCACTTCAAATGAACATACCGCAATCAACGCTAGACAGTGCGAGAATGGGCTGAGAAAATGCGGATTCTGCGTTCAATCAGTTGGTTGTTCGAAAAGTTTCGAAGCGTAGACAACAGGGGTAAAAGTGTGGATGAGAACGAAATGGCATCGCTCTTTCAAGCGGTTGCTTGTGCAACAGACCCAAGTATCGACATAAAGATCGCTGAACGACGCCGGATGCTTGTGGAAGCAATCGCCAAACTGATTCATTCGGACGTTTGGCTGTGGTTCTCCGGTGTCTACGATCCCGAAAACCGAGGCGATTCGATGGTTACCCAATATGTTTGTGGAGGTTTCTCAAACGAAAAAGAGCAGGCTGATTTTTTTCGTGTAATCGTTCACCCGGACCTAACAGCCATCGCTACGGCCCCTATTGCTGATGCGCTTTTGTCGAAACAATCGGCTGTCGCTATGCGGCAAGATTTGATTTCAGACGATAAATGGAATGCAATTCCACTTTCGAAAGTTTGGGGAACGGTTGGATTCGATGACTTCATAATTGCTGCTTTCGGTGTTGGTCCAACAACCTACAGTGCAGTCGGTTTCCACAGGCGCGTGGGAAGTTCCCGGTTCACGGTCCGTGAAGTAGGGATAGCGAGACTCGTTTTCAGTAACGTCAGATGGATGCACGAGTCGATTGCAACGGTAGAAGCATCCTCGAATGTGTTAGAACTTTCGCCTCGTGAGCGTCAAGTCGTGATGTTTCTCATCAACGGCGACAGTCGAAAAGAAGTAGCAAGAAAATTAGATCTAAGCGAGTATACTGTTAGTGATCACTTAAAAGAGATCTACAGGAAATTCGGAGTGAACAGCCGAGCCGAGTTGCTTTCCAAATTCATCCAATAAATCCACTTTAGAATGGCTTGTCATAAATTCTATTTCCGTCTTGGGGTCATCTTGTGGCCAGACCCCTACTCCGCCGCTACTCCGCCGACGGTGCCTTGAACGGTTTCGAATCGGTTATTATGAAGCGAGATGGCACCTCTCACGATTGGCTAACCCATTTTTCAGGCAACGAGCAACAACTATGACAACCCGCCCTCTACGATATTGGATCCCCGCAGCATGGCTGTCGGCTAGCTGTGTACTGCTGTCAGCTTGCCCGAATTCGTTCGGCCAATCTGCAGACGTCCCCATCCAATGGAATATGTTTACCATCAATGGTGAGTCTCCCTTTGAAGGGTGCGGCGCTGCCGATTTCAATGGCGATGGCGAGATCGATATTTTTTGTGGCGACTCGTGGTACGAGGCGCCCAAGTGGACGCGGCACAAAGTCCGCGAAGTATTGCCGAGTACCAATCCGCATTACTACGAAGATTTTTGCGATTCGCCCATGGATGTGAACGGGGATGGTCGGCCAGATATTGTCACTTGCAATTATTTCGGCAAGCGGGTGGGATGGGTTGAAAATCCAGGTGGAGAGGCAACGCAAAACTGGACCGAGCACACGATCGATTTGCCAGGGAACATGGAGACCGGTGAATTGGTCGATATCAACGGGGATGGCCGTCTCGATTTCCTCCCCAACGTCGGCCAAACGGTTGTCTGGTACGAGCTAACACAGCAAAAGCCGAAAGTGGTTTGGACCAAGCACGATCTTGGTAAAAGTGGCGCGGGGCATGGAGTGGGTGTCGGCGATCTAAATGGAGATGGCAAGGTCGACATATTGACCCCTAAAGGCTGG
This sequence comes from Pirellula sp., assembly GCA_031412875.1. Taxonomy (GTDB): domain Bacteria; phylum Planctomycetota; class Planctomycetia; order Pirellulales; family Pirellulaceae; genus JBKCUI01. The sequence goes on from JANODW010000896.1 coordinate 2,019, forward strand.
TACGAGCAGCCCGCAGACGCCTCTCAGGCCGACTGGCCTTTTCATGCCGAGTTCGAACTAGGCAGTGCGGGGATATTGATCCATGGTCGCGATATCGATGGAGACCGGCTGGCCGACATCGTTTATGGGATGGGGCATAGCTTTGGATTGTTTTGGCTGAAGCAAGGAAAGACTGCGGAAGGCAAGCGTCAATGGACCAAAAAGGAGATTGATGGGACATTTTCTCAAGTGCATACGTTGGTGTTTGCGAATCTAGACGGTAAAGGCGAAGACGAATTGATTACCGGAAAACGAGTGTATGCGCATGAAGTCGAGCCTGGAGATACGCATGCACCGGTGCTTTTCCACTATCGCTTTGACCAGTTGGCTGGCTCCTGGAAAAAGGAGACGATTTTTCGCGGGGAGCCGGCATTAAATGCGCCCGCAGACGC
>JANODW010000897.1:0-3407 GCA_031412875.1 Pirellula sp.
AAACGGACGCGAGGACGAAGCCACTCGTGCTCAAATCGATCCACCATCGGCTTGATCTGCGACGCCGTATCCACCTTAAATAGATTCAGCTCGTAGGTGGGAAAAACATCGCCCGGCAAAACGTACGGGCGCGATTCGAGCAGAGCGCGACCCCCACCGACGGGCGAGGAGCGGATCCAGTGCACCGGTTGCTTCTCGGCTACTTTTTCACGGAATGCAACGATCGCAAGAGAATCGGGTGCCCAAGTCAATTGACCGTACGCTTCAGACTCGGTTCCGTCGCGGCTCAATACCAGGGATGGCTCATCGGAACCAACGCGTCGCACAACAACGTTATGGTTTTCAACGTGCGCTCGCCACTTTCCATCCGGTGAGAGCGAATCGCGATTCCGGGAACCGCGAGGTGGCTGAGGACGGCGATTCGGCACCACTGCTGCGATAGGTCGACCATCCACGACGATCGTAGAGGGCGTATCGAGCGCAAGGATTTCCCCCAAGCTCTCTCCTTTGTCATTGGCAATCAACCAACGATGACCGCCAAAAGTGTGCTGTTCTCGCGTTGCTCCTGCCTCAATCTTCCCATAGCTTTGTTTCTCTCCTGCCCCGCTCAGCCAGAACAGCTCGATGGGGGATTTGGTTTTGTTTTCAAAAGTGATCGAACTGTCCCCGCCAGTTCCAGCGGTCCGTCGTTGCCGATCGTTGGAGTTGGGCCCGTTGGAGTCGTTGGTTCCCCGGGGAGTCGTGGTCTCGACGAGCGTTTTCTGAGTAGGATCCCATACATAAGTCTTGTCGTTTGTCGAAAGCAGCCACGTCTTGTCCGTTGGCGATAAATCCAAACGTTCGAATGGCAAGTGCGTGCTTTTGACGTCACCCCCCATCGCCTTTGCAACGGCTTCGTGATCAAAAGCCCGTTCACGCTTCGATAAGCTCGCGTCGACGGCAATGAATTCTCTTGCACCCTGAGCAAGGTCATTGCGATACCAAAATATTTGCGTACCGTCGATCCAGTGAGGTTCGACACGATTGCGATAGATCCTTCCTCCCGGCCGCTCTCCCCGATTTCGCTGCTGGGGGGACGCCAAACCAAAACCGTTCTCCGGAGTATCGTCTTCGAACTCCGCGAATGCAAACTGTGTCCCCTGCCACGACAAGCAAACGAACGCAACCCATTGCAGTAATTTCGATTGAAAGAGATCGCGCATCATGGACATATTTTTTCTACCGGTGGGATGGATGGAAATGAAGCCGCCCTGGGCGGGTGAGTTGAAAGGAGCAAGAACCTGAGGTGGTGCTCAGCTCTAACGAGCACAACTATCTACTTTTCGACGACTCGAGATCAATCGCCTTGCTAAAAATGCTTGACTTGCCTTTTTCACTTTGCTCCCAGAAGACGAAAACGACCGTTGCGTTTTTCGATTGTGCAACCACGACGGCATCGCGTGCACTGGTTGCAACCTCTGTGGCCTCGTCCTGCGAAATCGACTGAAGCATTAGGCTGCCGTCGCGCCGTGTCGACCAAACAACGATCGGTCCTGCTTTTGTGGAGACCACCCAAGGTTGCTCCCCCGGTGCAAGCATTTGTTCTGCTTTGCCATCATTGCGTGCAAAGAAAATCTCTCGATTGCGACGCCAAACCGTCGAAACAAGCCCATCGGAATCGATGGCAAGCATTCCACCATCCATGGGGCATTGATTGAGGCGCCAGTGCTCTTTGCCTAACTGCATAGACCGGGTTTTGGATTTGTCCAAAGGTGGTTGCAGCGAAGTGAGATACATGTCCCGGTTACCCGCCAACGAGTTGCGAAAGAGAACATGGACGGTATCTCCATCGACCGCCATGGAGGGGTGGCAACACTCGCAAATGCTTTTCTCTGGTGAACTGTAGACCAGTTGGTTTGGCGACCAACTCGCGCCACCGTCCACCGATTTGGCGACAAAGAGTTCCGTGCGTTGATTGCGAAGATCCAACCAAGTGCACCACGCTTCGCCGCTCGAAGAAACAGCCATCGCGTGCAACCCTTCCCGGGCGGAATCATTCTGATCGTTTACTTGAACCGGGCCCTTCCACGATTGACCGCGGTCGCTCGAATGCCAGGCCAGCACGTCGCCATCTCGGCCCTTGCCCTGTTTGCCTCCGATTGCAGTGACGATCAACGCGTCGCCGAAGCAAGTGATTCTTGGACCCCGCCTCATCCCTAGAGAAAGGTTGGGAACTCGAAACGCGACGACGGGCTTACTGAAACTTTTTCCATGATCGCGGGAACTACTGACGGACACTTCCTCGCCCGATCCGAATACGACATAGAGGGTCCCGTCGTTCGCAATCGCAGCTTGAGGTTGTTTGGGCCCATTGGCGTCACCGGCCGCGATCAAAATCGGCTCATCCGCCTGAGCGCGGCTCCCATGCAATGATATCGCAACGAACAACAACGCAACGGACCAAGGAGCAGTCAAACAACGCAACATAGGAATAAAGTCCTCAATGGATGGAACAACTTAGGGAGAAGCTGCGTGCGGTCGCAAAATTTCCGAACACACTGATTCTAACTCAATTTTTTCACTACTTGTTGCCGCAACGATCCTCAAAATGCCTCAAAGCGGTCGTTTTCGAAGGTTGTCAACCGGGTTTCTATTCGATTTTACGATCGAGCCAGTTTCCAATTTGGGAAGACATGAACGAGGCAGCCCTGGGGTTCTTCCCGATCAGAGTAAAAGAAGACAGCAACAGTCGTCGCAGCGGCTTTTGAAATTCGCTCATGTGGGCATCGTATGTCAAGGTAAGCAAATTCGACGCGGTAACACTATTTCCAGATGGAAGGACGCCATCGACCGGATCTTGAAAACGAACCATCAATTCAGGATGATCGGTCGCAGTGTAAAACAAGCCACCGGTGGCATCATCGCTAAAGAATTGGAGCTCCTTCTTGGTCAGCTCGATTGCCTCATCCAACCAGTGTGCCTCCCCTGTGGCTCGGTGCAATCGGAGCAAGCCATGGACCAAGAAGGCATAGTCATCGAGATACCCCGGCAGTTTGCTCTCTCCCATGGCATAACTCCGCAACAATCGACCGTCTTCCGTTTTGAGTTCTCGAAGCAGGAATTTGGCAGCGTTGGCCGCGCTCTGGATATAATCCGGACGCTGTAGGATACGACCGGCGTCGGCAAGGCCTGCGATCATGAGTCCATTCCACGACGTGAGCACTTTGGCATCCGTCGGTGGCCGAATACGTTTGGCGCGTATTTCAAACAGTGCGATGCGTGCATCGCTCAATGAGCTCGCGAACGATTCAAACGATTGACTGCTTTCGGTAGCGACTTGGGTCAGGGATTTTCGGGGTTGGGGCGCAAAAAACTTTCCATCAAAATTGGGCTCCGCATCGAAGCCATACGTCTGCGCGAAAAGTTTG
>JANODW010000898.1:0-8272 GCA_031412875.1 Pirellula sp.
TAGTGGACGATATTGGACTCGAACCAACGACCCCCACGATGTCAACGTGGTGCTCTAACCAACTGAGCTAACCGTCCTTTGTAAGTGTCGATTGTCAACTTGTCGCCGACGATGTCAAGTTCAACTGATTCAACCTATCAATGGTTTCCATCCCCTGGATAGAGTGCCGTATAGCGATTGGGTCGGGACCCGAATCGACTTGCCCCAAACCTTGCTTTGCTCCGATCGGGCCTTTTCAGCGCCGGAACGGGCTGGATCGTGCAGGCGGTTTGAGCCGCCGAGGGCTGGGCTTTGCCTCGCTTTGGTTGTCGAATGCGGGACGGCCGGTTATGCTGCACCCTCTCAAAAATATAATTACCCCTGATTTGCACGGCCCTATCCCTGATAATGTCTGAACCTATTCGACGCGTTGTCATCACCGGACTGGGAGTCGTTTGCCCTCTCGGCCGGGATTTGGAATCGTTCTGGTCCAACCTCGCCCAACAAAATACCGGCATCTCCCAACTGGACTGCTTGCCCGCCGACGGCTTAGACCTCCCCTATGGCGGTCAAGCCAAATGCTTCACCGGCGAAATCGAACACTTTGGAACCCTCGAAAAATCGCTCCAAAGGGCGATCAAAAAAAATCAAAAAGTGATGTGCCGGGAAATCGAGCTCGGAGTCGCCGCTTGCCAAATGGCACTCCATCATAGCGGCCTCGCCGCCCCGGAAAGCCGCAACCCGGAACGCACCGGAATCGTTTATGGCAGCGACTATATCCTCACCCGCCCCGAAGAATATTCCGACGGCGTTTCCGCTTGCCTCCATGCCGATAAACACTTCGAAATGATGCGTTGGCCCCAGGAAGGACGCCCCAAAGTCAACCCGCTTTGGCTCCTCAAGTATTTGCCCAACATGCCCGCTAGCCACGTCGCTATCTACAACGATTTGCGGGGTCCGAGCAACTCCGTCACGATTCGCGAAGCGAGCAGCGGGGCGTCGATCGCCGAAGCCGCAGCCACCATTCGACGCGGCGCCGCCGACGTGATGCTGGCCGGGGCCACCGGATCCCGTTTGGAACCCCTGCGCGCACTCCATTTTTCCGTCTCCGAAAAATTGGCCAGCCCACGCTCCCAACCCGGCGAAATGTCCCGGCCGTTTGACTCCCATCGCGACGGTTCCGTTCTCGGCGAAGGTGCCGGTGCCCTCGTACTGGAATCGCTCGAGCGAGCAATCAGCCGTGGGGCCAAAATATGGGGAGAAGTCGTCGGCGGGGTCGGATCGGCCGTCGGAGCCAACTGGGCCGGACAACCACGAGATTTCGTACGAATCGCCACCCGGAACGTCATCTCCCGTTTGTTTGAAAAAGGGAAAGAAGCCGGTGTCGAACTCAAAAACGGATCCTGCCACATCCACGCCTGCGGCAAAAGCGAAATCGATTCCGACCGGTCCGAAGCCAACGGGATCCGCGATGCACTGGGTACAGAAACCGTCCCCGTCACCGCCGCAAAGAGCTACTTCGGCAACCTCGGAGCCGGCAGCGCCGCAGTCGAAATCGTGGCGAGCTGCCTCGCCATGGACAAAAAAACCCTCTTCCCACTGCTCAACTGCGATTCGCTCGACCCAAGCTGCCCCATCACCGCAGCGAACCAACAATCCCCCGTTGGGGGGGCTTTTGTCAGCCTTTCCTATTCTTCGCAGGGACAAGCCAGCGGCGTTTTGATTCGGCAGGTCCTTTCGGCTTGACATCCACGCGCATCATTCGTAACCTTTTGCTCCTTGAAAAAACAAGCACTTCTCTAACTAATTTTGTTCGAGCAATCCAATGGCAGTTCCAAAGCGACGACACTCCAACTCCCGATCCGGCATGCGTCGAGCGCACCATTCCAAAAAGCCTCGCCAATTGCAAGTATGTGCGAAATGCACAACTGTTGTACCAACTCACACCGTTTGTCCCAAATGCGGATACTACATGGGCCGCGTCGTCGTTCAAATGGGCGAAGAGTAGTTCCTGATCGCAGCGATATTCCCTCGATCTCGTCGTAACGGAAGAGTTGTAGAGTGCCCAACATCGCATTGCTTTTCCCCGGCCAAGGTGCTCAGTTCCTCGGTATGGGCAAGGGATTACTTGAGCGGAGCGAGAAAGCAAGAACGCTCTTCGACAAGGCTTCGGAGATCCTCGGCTACGATCTAGCAAAACTGTGCACAGAAGGGCCTGAAGAGCTTCTTCATCTGACCAATCACAGCCAACCGGCACTTTTCGTGCATGCGATGGCAGCTTTGGCTGATTTTCTGGACCAAAACCCATCGGTATTGGATTCCGTGATCGCGGTAGCCGGACTGAGCCTAGGGGAATACAGTGCGTTGGCTTGTTCCCAAGCCATCACCTTTGAAGAGGGTGTCCGATTGGTTCAGCAGCGGGGCACTGCGATGCAGGATGCCGCGACCGCAGTCCCAAGCGGCATGGCCAGCATTCTCGGTTTGGATCGCGTCGCGTTAGAAGCCGTCTGCGATTCCGCTCGCCAACCCGGCGAGATTCTGCAAATCGCCAATTTGCTCTGCCCGGGCAACATTGCCGTCTCCGGCCATCTCGCATCCATCGAAGCCATCGCGGAAAAGGCCGTGGCAGCCGGCGCGATGAAGGTGATTCGATTGAATGTGGCCGGCGCATTTCATACCGATATCATGAAGCCCGCCGTTGCTCGCTTGCAGTCAGCCATTGCCGCAACCCAGTTCAGCAACTCGCGATTCCCACTGTTTTCCAACGTCGACGCGCAACCCCACGCGATGGCAGATGATTTCGCTCCCCTCCTGACGAAACAAGTTGTTTCACCGGTGCTGTGGGAGGACACCCTGCGGAATCTCATCGCAGCGGGCGTCGATCAATTTTACGAAATAGGTGCTGGCCGCGTTTTGGCTGGGACGTTAAAACGAGTCGATCGCAAAGCAGCTTGTGAATGTTTTGGTGATTAGACACCCATTGCCCTTTGGCCGAGGTCCGGGTGAAACCATTTGCTAGGCCAACTTGATACGAAAGTAAACCATGTCTGACACATTGGGTCTCTCGGCAGACCTTTCTGGCCAAATTGCACTCGTAACCGGCGCCTCGCAAGGCCTCGGACAAACCGTGGCCGTTCGGCTGGGCGAGAACGGTGCCAAAGTACTGTGCGTCGCGCGGAATGCCGACAAGCTCGCGGAAACCGTTGCGCAAATCCAAGCGGCCGGGGGCGAGGCGATTGCAATCGCATGCGACGTGACCGATCGGGTCGCGATCGAGAAACTGTTCGAACAGATCGAAACCGAGTACAAACGACTCGATATCGTGGTCAACAATGCTGGTATCACTCGCGATACATTGTTGCCAAGAATGTCCGACGAATATTGGGACGAAATCATTGCGGCCAACCTGACGAGCTGCTTTTTGTTTTGTCGAGGTGCGACGCGAATCATGATGGGCCAGCGATATGGTCGCATCATCAACATGTCGAGCGTCTCCGGTTTGATCGGAAATCCCGGACAGACGAATTACTCCGCAACCAAGGCTGGTATGATCGGCTTCACCCGATCTCTGTCGCGGGAAATGGCAAAACGAAAGATCACCGTCAACGCCGTCGCCCCTGGATTCATCGAAAGCGATATGACGCGGTCGCTTGGGCCAGCGGTCATGGATGAAGTCAAGAAACGTGTGCCTGCCAATCGACTTGGGACCGCTGATGACGTCGCCGCATGTGTCTTGTTCCTGGCAAGCAAGGCGGCAAGCTATGTGACCGGCCAAGTATTGACCGTCGACGGCGGCATGACTGGTTAAGAAGTTTCGCCCGCCGGGCGCGATGCGAACCCGCAATCGTTCCGCTCATCTGTCGGGACACAACAGCAAGGCCCAGCAAGATGACCACGAAACCGACAGGTACAGAGCCGACCCGCATTGCACCGGAGCACATGCCACCGGAGCGCATGGTATCGACCGTGCAGATAGGGCAGCACACCTGCGGCGACTCCCAAAAACTGCTCTTGATCGCTGGCCCATGCGTCATCGAATCGCTGGATCTATGCTTGGAAATCGCCGAGAGCGTGGCCGCCATCTGCGAGTCGATCGGTGTCAATTATGTTTTTAAGGCTTCCTTTGACAAAGCGAATCGAACCAGCGGAAGCAGTTTTCGCGGCCATGGACTCGATCACGGTTTAAATGTTTTGGGACATGTTCGCCGCAAAATAGGGTGCCCGGTGACGACGGACATCCATCTGCCCGAACAAGCCGCAGCGGCAGGTCAGGTTTGCGATTTGCTCCAGATACCAGCCTTCCTGGCCAGGCAGACCGATTTGCTGGTGGCTTGCGCCGCGACCGGCAAGCCCCTGAACGTCAAGAAAGGTCAATTCATGGCACCGGCGGACATGCAGTACGTCGTTGAGAAAGTGCAGGCGAGCGGCAAAGGGGGAGTGATGCTCTGCGAACGCGGGACTTTTTTTGGCTACGGTCGGCTGGTCAACGACATGAGTGGGCTGCCGATCATGCGAGCGATGGGGGTGCCCGTTATCTTCGACGCAACGCACTCGGTACAGCAACCTGGAGGTTTGGGTGGAGCCACCGGGGGGAATCGAGCGATGGTCGAGCCGCTCGCACGGGCCGCAGCGGCAGTCGGTATCGATGGCGTTTTTTTTGAAACGCATCCCAGACCCAGCGAAAGCCCAAGCGATGGGCCAAACATGGTCCCCCTCGATCAATTCGCAAATGTTTTGGCTCGAGTCCATTCGATTTGGCGAACCGTGGCCGCTTGGAATACGTAAGCACTAGATTTGACGGGCAAATCTGAATCATCCTGACAGAAGAGGTGCGGGAACAATGGCAAGCCTTGTTCCGCAGTCGATACATGAACCGTACATCCCAAAGCTCAACGCCTAAATTCGATTCGTTCGTTTTTCCGATTTGCTTGCGTCCACTCTGGCGGCTGTGTGCTTCCACCGGTTCGGCGATCGGTGCATTGCCGCTATCGACCGCTGCGTTGCTATCGACGGTTGCGTTGATCGGAGTAGCAGGTTGCGATAATCAATCGAGCAATCGAATCCGAAAGATCCAAGCCAATCAGTCCGCGAACAAGGAAAATCGGGACTCGATACGCGAGGCTTTTCGATACCTTCCTCAGTTGATCCGAGTCGATCGAACGGTGGCGCTGCGTGAGATTATCATCCAGTTGAACACTTGGTCCAAGAGCGTAACCGATGCCGGTTCATGGAAATCGTCGGGCTTGCTCGACTCGGTTGCCGGGCAACTGAGGACGATCGATTTTTCTAAGAGGATGTCCAGGCTGGAGTTTGCGGAGCCTGAATGCGAGTACTTGCTGCAATGCCAGATGCTCAAGGATGTGAGCAAATGGGTCGTAGAGCGTCCCTATCGAGACGTTCTCTTTAGTGCGTGGTTGGAAAAGCAAAAGAGCTCGCTCCCAGCGGACGATTGGAGCCAATTGGAGTCGGCGTTGAAGCTATTCGATTGGACGATTTGCAACGTTGCGATCGAGGGTCAACCGGCAGACGCGATGCGGTTGGTCCAAAATTCCGAGTTGCCGGTCAGCAACAACCCGTCTGCCTACCAACAGCTTCCGTTCAATGACAATGCTCCCACCTACAGGCAACTGCCGTGGCAAACCATGATGTTCGCGCGTGGCGACACGTGGGAACGCGCACGCGTGTTTACTCAGTTGGCTTTTCTACAGGGGATTGATTGCGTCGTTTTAGCATTGCCTAGCCAAACCGGGGCGACCGAAAACGCAGCCCTACGATTGTGGTGCGTGGCCGTGCCGATCGGGGGCGAGTTCTATCTTTTCGAGCCGCAATGGGGGCTGCCGATCCCGAGCCAGTCGGGAGAGGGAATCGCAACGCTGCGAGAGGCAAAAGAGAATCCGGCAGTGCTTCGCCGAGCAAGACTACCTGGTCGGTTTGATGAGTATCCTGTGGTCCAGTCCGATTTAAAGGGATTGATCGCGCTGATGGACGTCGAACCGTTTGCGTTGGGTCGCACCATGCATACTTTGGAGCGATCCCTTACCGGCGACAATCGGGTGCGTCTCAGTTCGGATGCGGACGCCATCGAAGCAAGGCTGACCAAATTGGATCCGACTCTCTCGGTCCGTTTATGGAATGTTCCCTGGCTGGCGCATGCCTACAATCAATCGGTGCGAGAGAGACTCAACGAGCAGTCCGCTTTCTCATTGTCGTATGTCGACAAGTTTGGTGTATTCATCATGGATACACCCATTAGCCGGGCTAGGAATTTGCATTTCAAAGGGCAGTTTGAGAATACGGTTGAAGTTCCTGGCGCCCTGCGAGCTTACATGGATGTTCGGGTCGATGAAAAAACACTCAAGGACATGCAATACGATCGCGAGATTCAAAAGAGCCTGGGCGTTGTCAAAAACCCCAACGAAACCGCGGATAGTTTTCAGTTTCGGATCGCTCAAGCGCAGGATTTCTACCGTCGCTCGAAGTTTGATGTTGCCATTTTTCTCGCGATGCTCAGTTGGGACATGGGGAAAATGGATACTTCAAAAGATTGGCTATCCAAACGATTGTTGCAAATCAAGGGAACGGATCGTTGGCATGCGCAAGCCCATTATTTGATGGGCCGCGCTTATGAGCAACAGGGCAACAACGCAGCCGCGATCGCGGAGTACGAATTCGACAACTCGCCACAAGCGGCCGGAAACCGTATCCGCATTCGCAAGATTCAGTCAACGCCATCGATTGCGAATCCAGCCGGTGTGTCAGCTTCTCCGTCGGCGGACAAGTAACTTCTCAATAGCTCGCAGCAGAGCAGTTTGCTGCTAGCTCCATTTGCACAGCTTATCGATATAGGCAGCCGAACCGTCGCGTACCCAGCCGTCGAGTTGCCCCGGGTCCTTCATCTGTTGGCCTCGCATGGTCTCCACCGCGATGTACTCGCATGCGATATCGGAAAGGGTACTCATGTCGCCCCAAAGCTTTTCAAATTGAGTCACTGGGAACACGTCTTCCTGTCCTAGTCCCCAACGCTTCTTGACGTCTTTGATCGTGATGTACGTCGGCAACTTGGTCGCCATCGCTCGCACGGCTTGGTCTACGGTCTCGCTGTTTGCCAGTTGGCTGCGATCCAATCGAAACGACGTCAAAAGCTGGTCGATATCGATCCAGGTGGTCATGGAGGAGTAATACGTCAAGTGGAATTCATCGCGTTCGTTTGGCATGGCCATGCCTTCTAAGAGCCTCCGTTTGCCGTCCACCACAGCCAGACCGCCCCCGCGATCTTCCATGCGACGCCCGACTACTTCGAAACTGAGGCAAGCGCCCGATTCGATATGTTTGCTTAAGACGAGCGGGTTCAGATTGGCGCCTAGTGTATCGATGTTGTGCAAAAGCAAATACTTTAGCGACGGTCTGTCGGTGAGCATCCGATGCAGCAAGCCGTTGCGAAGCATGTTGGGGATTTCATACCAGTGCCCGACTGGATGCATGCATTGCTGAGGTAAATTGTCCGTGTAGTCGTTGGCCTCTCCGACTGATTTGGCCCATCCCAAGATCGCTGCTTGGCCGCTTTCGCGGACTTTTTGTTGCTGTTCATCCAGGACTTGGTGCGGCATCTCCTCCCAGAAGAATCGCAGGTCGCGAGCGGTTGGGATGGTGCGTAGACCGACCGACATCCCTTTGGAGAGCAGGACGGGGCCTGTGTATCCATAGTTCGCTACGTTTGCCAGATGCTTTTCCATGGGCTCATGCGTCATGTAGCCGGTAGTGAAAACGTGTGGTACCTCACGGCCAAACAACTCTGCGGTGAGTCGGCTTTTTGCAAGGTGTACCTCCACAAAGCTCCTGTGCTTACCGGCAAATTTTGCAAAGGGATGAAGCCCTTTGACGACGCCTGCGCCCCCTGTCCACCGCGATCCGACGCCGGCGGCCAACGAGATCACGGCAACCTGCCCGGCTCGCAGCGCATCCATGCCCGATTGCGATTCCTTGGAATGGTGAATAGCCTCTACGGGGAAGTCGCGCAGGTCTATGACATCATCGCGCGAGACATCTTGGATCACAGTTTGGGGCGGCAGTCGATTTTCAGATAGTCCGATGCGGCCCGAAAGCAAATCGGCGCGGATTTGTTCGTGTTGGACTCGGTCGAAGCCATTCGCTTTTAACGATTCGGCGAGTTGCAATTTCGTATCCGATTCCGATTGTGGCTGAGGGAGCAAGCGATCTAACAACCAACGCGCACGCCCATCCCCTTCGCGACAGGATCGATGCAATCGCATCAGTTCGCGCTGCGACTGCTCGC
>JANODW010000899.1:0-4104 GCA_031412875.1 Pirellula sp.
TTCATAATGACGATGACTCAACGGCTAATGTTCAATTATTATTCAATGTAGCTGAATTCGTTAGACGAAATCAAAACACGGCAGAGACCTTGCCACAACAACAGTTCTCGCTGCTCTTCGGGCGATGTCGCGTTCGCCGTAATGGGCGTTGCAACGGCCGCTGCATGGTCCCGTGAACTCCTCACGAATTGGGTTGCAGCAACCCATTCTTCTTCCGTGGCTTGTCGCTTCAAAATACGTCGGTATGCGATCTGGATGCGATGGCGATCATCCATCGACGTTTGGACCAATTGCTGGGCGATCGCCAAACTTTGCTCATGCACCAAATCGCTATTCATCATCAGCAATGCTTGGGGCGCGGCGGTCGATGTCTGTCGCTCGCCACTGCTCATGGCAGGGTCAGGGAAATCCAAAGTTTGTAGGACTTCGAACATACCGCTTCGTATGACCGGCAAGTAGATGCTGCGCCGCGGTCGGGAATAATTCAGAACACCACCCGCGCCCGTCGAATTGACATAGGTATGATTCGGAACCTTCATCAACGTGCCGTACATGGTCGTCTCCAATCCCGCTCCCACCTCGAGAATCGAATCGCGAGTCTCTTCGGCCGTCAAACGACGCCGTTGGAATTGCCAACGGAGTTCGTTATCGGGGTCGATTTCGGTGGCTTTCGATGCGATTTGCGATCCCATCTGATAGGTTTGCGACAAAAGAATCGTTCGATGCAAATGCTTGATCGACCAGCCATGCGCAATCAGATCGTTCGCGAGCCAGTCGAGCAACTCGGGATGGGTTGGTTTTTGGCCCAGCATTCCAAAATTGTCAACGGTAGGAACAATCCCTCTCTTGAAGTGCCAATGCCAAACGCGGTTGACGATCATCCGGCTCGTCAACGGGTGTTCGGGACGCGTCATCCACTGAGCCAATTCGAGCCGTCCACTCGATGATTCCTCGATCGGTTTTGCTTGCGTGCTCGCCAGGATCTGCGGGAATCGACGTTTGGCTAATTTGCCAAAAACAAGATGACTGCCCCGAAGGTGGATTTTTAGGTCTTCGGGTTGTGCCTCTGTCACCCCCATGGCCATCGGGGGATTGGGCCGTCGCGATTTGATGGCAGCCAAGTCGGCCCCCAAGGTTGCAGCCGTTGCCTTCTCATCCTCCGAGTAGAACTTGGCAATCTCGCTCTTCGGGCCCGCCAAGGGGGATGCGTCGCTGAGGAGTTCTTCTTTGAGCTTGATGCTTTCCGCAGGAACATTGCCTTCGTCAGACAGAACTTGCTGAGCCAGCGATGCTAAAAGCTTTGCGAGTTCCGGCATCGATTGGGGATTTGAAGCCCGAATGGCTTCTCTCACTCGCGGGGGTGTTTGGTTTCGAAGGGGCGTCTCGCTTTCCAGTTCTAAATAGATCTGCTGCCAAGCGTTGTCTTTGCCTTGGAGATCGAGTGCGCTGAGCCAGGGTGCGAAGAATGCCGTTGCATTGGGATCTTTCGCCAGCCGTTTCCGGGTGTTTGAAAAATAAGTCCGCCACAACGCCAAAACCTGCGAGTCGATGACAGGATTTGGTTTGGATGGCGACTGCGAAGCGGACTCCGACGCCACGGTCTTGTCGGGATCCTCTGATCCTTTGGATTCGCCTTTTCGCAGCACTGCGATCAACGCGTCGGCAATGGAACTCCGAATGTCTTTGGCGACCCGCGCTCGGCATCGATCGTTCGCTTGCGCAATCAACGCTTCGGTCGCAGCGATTTCTACGTCGATCTTGCGCATCAACTCGAGGTCGCTCTCCGGTGCAAGCGGTCGTTCGAACCATTTGGCTACCACCCTATGGTTTTCCATCGTCTTGGTGCTCTTGAAGATACCAGCCAGCGCGTAGTAGTCTGCCGTCGGGATCGGATCAAATTTGTGATCATGGCAGCGGGCGCACCCGATGGTCATTCCCATAAAGGCTTGGCAGACGGTGCTCAACTGCTCGTCGATGATATCCATTTGCATCTTGACCGGGTCGTCCTCCGCCAGCATCTTGGCACCGATCGCCAAGAAACCGGTCGCGGCGTATCGATCAAACGATGGATCTGCGTCAGCGGGCTGTGACGACTCCAATGCGAGCAGGTCGCCCGCAATCTGTTCCTGAACGAATCGATCGTAGGGGGTGTCTCGGTTCAAGCTGGTAATGACATAGTCTCGATATCGAAAAGCATTCGCGTAAGCAATGTTTTCATCGAGGCCATTGGAGTCCGCAAAACGAGCCACGTCCAACCAATGCCTGCCCCATTTTTCGCCATAGCGAGGGGACGCAAGCAATCGATCGACCACACGAGCAAATGCATCCGGGGACGCGTCGGATAGAAAGGACTCGATCTCGTCCACAGACGGTGGCAATCCGGTCAGGTCATAAGTCACTCGTCGGATCAAATCCCGTTTCGATGCAGGCTTGGCGGGAGTCAGCCCGTTGGCTCGCAGTTTCGCGAATAGGAATCGGTCGATAGGGGATCGGGACCAATCGTCATCGATAGAATCGGGAGGGACAGGTCGTCGCATAGGTTGATACGCCCAGAACGTTTTCTGTTCCTCGGTGAATGCAACCTGCTCCTCTCTTTTTTCAGCCGATTCTACGGTTGTGGCGTCCGATGGCAGGACCTCTGAGCTGCGTTTCACGGCAGTACTGTTGGGCCATGGAGCTCCCATCGCAACCCATTTGGCCATCAACGCCAGATCGGAGGTGGGGAGCTTGTCCTTGGGAGGCATTTTCAGAAATGCATCGTGATGGATAGCGCTGATCACAAGGCTTTCTTTGGGCTTGCCTGGAACCAAAGCCGGTCCCAGCGTTCCCCCTTTGAGAAGTCCCTCTCGGGAGGTCAGCGACAGTTCGCCATCCGGGTCCGTATCGCCATGGCATTCGATGCATCGACTGAGCAAAAGCGGGCGAATCTTGGACTCAAAAAAAACGTCTCCTGTTGAATCATCCGCGGGCAACCAACTCGCAGGACAGATCGCCAACATGCAAAGGAGCGACGTTAGGGGACGTGGGGTCATCTTTGAATGTTTCAAAACGCCGGTTCGGGAAGGGCTATGGAACGTGGTAGGATGGCTTGGAGGGGAGACCTCTTATTCTAGCAAGGTCCGCAGGCGGATTGGGATGTTTGCTTATTTTCGCGACTAGAAACGCTTAGATCGCCGAAAAATCGATACGCCCGTTACAAAGTCTCATTCGAAACGTGCGATGTCGCTATTTTTGAGGGTTGGGCGAAGCACGGCAATGGGTTGGCGGTTATGTTTCGGTGGCGAAAATGGAACTTGGCTGCTCCTTATTTGTAAGATCGAGATCATCGCGTGGAAATCTCTCACCTGCATGAGTTAGGGAAGCTCGAAAGTTTCTATTGGTGGCACGTTGCCAAGCGACGGCTCATCACCTCGATGCTAACGCAGGCCGTACCGCCCCCCAATTTGTTGATTGAGGGTGGTATCGGTGCGGCAGGAAACCTACGAAGCTGGCAAGCGATGGGCTACCAAGTGCGTGGACTGGACTGCCTCAACGAATCCATCACTTACGCGCGGGAGCAAGGCATCGCGGATGTGTGCGTGCACGACCTGCATCAGCCATGGCCGGTCGCTCCGAACACCGCGGGCGCTGTGATCCTTCTCGATGTCCTAGAACACCTCGCCAATCCCGTGTTGGCTTTGGAGCATGCCGCTCGCAGCCTATGCCCCCAAGGCAAAATCTTTTTTACGGTGCCCGCATACCCGTGGCTGTTCTCGGATTGGGATAGGCGTTTAGGACACTATCGACGATACACCAAATCGATGATTCGCGAGCAAGTGACGCAAGCCGGTCTCAAGCTGGAAATGCTGCGTCATTGGAACGCATTCAGTCTCCCTGCCGCGATTGTCTTGAGACTTGTCCGCCGTATGTGGCCATCGAGTCGCGGGACCGAATTCCCCCACGTGAGCCGATGGATGAACCACTCGCTGCTGAGCGTTGCCGCATTGGAACGCAACGTCAGCCCGGTCACGGGACTGCCTTGCGGCCTTTCGCTCGTAGGCGTTATCTCCAGGTAGAGTCGCCGGCGAAGCCATCTGCTTTTAGGCGAGCGGCAGGCTGAAACAT
>JANODW010000900.1:0-5071 GCA_031412875.1 Pirellula sp.
CGATCCCTTTGGCGACATGGGGGTCGAACGGGAGCGATTGGAAGGGGAGTGTGGTGGTGTTTGTCGGTTCCGATTCCGCATCGATAGCATGGTCTGCTGTGTCGAGGTCAAAGTCCAGATGCAATTGGCCATTGGCGCCAAGCAGATGCCCGCCATGCCTGAGCAGCAACCGTCGTCCGTCAACGACCAAGTCGAGTTCCATGAGGGATCGATTCTCCACCCAGGGCGCAAAGTCATCGAGTTGCCGTTTGATGTCGCTGGGGCTTGCTCCGCGCGCGATCCAGTGGGCGAGTTGCTTGGCGTTTTGGACCTCGACAAAAGGGAAGTAGGGCAAGCGATGGGCGACTTTGGTACTCGTGAGCAGTCCCATGCGATACCATCGTCGAATGTTGCGCACCGGTGTTTTCAGCAGTCCGGCCATCATGGCGGGAGTGTAGAGCTGCATGTTGGGCGAATCGTCAACGAGCCCCAAGTGCTGCCATAGCTCGTGCTCGTGGATCAGGGTGGTCCGTCCCTCGCGGAGTCCTTTGCGTATCGAATCGCTGAGCAGCGCGGACAGGTCTTCGGCAGGCAGTTCGTCCGCCCCGACAATGACGACGTCGACATCATCGCTGGGTTTGTCCAATGGGACAGCACCGTGGTCGCGCGCCAGTTGGATCGCTTCTTTGCGAGTCAGCGCTCCAAGCTTTCCGACAAACACGAGCCGCTTGCCATGCAGGATCGAAGTGGATCCATTCGTCGCGATGCTTTCGTTCATTGCGATTCCGTAGGTCTGACGCGCGTTGCGTTTGCGACCGATAGTCCCCATTGGCAGATCCGATCGAGCATGGATTGCTTGGTCATATCGAATTGCAAGGGAGTCACTGTAATGTAGCCGGCAAACAAAGCGTTCAAGTCGGTTTCATGGTCCGTCGGCTTGGGCGGCGGATCGTTGGTGGACCAATAGTAATTTCGGCCTTTGGGATCTTGCCGTTTGATATAGTGGTCGCCATAGCGTTCGACTCCCATGGGCACGCAATGAACTTCAGGAACGAGTCCATTGCGAAAGGCTTGGGTCGCTGCGGTTGGGATATTGATGTTGTAGAGCTCACTCGATTTTCCTTGATGGCGCATGATCTGGGCGATGATGTTTACAGCGAGCTGTGCGGCCGCGTCAAAATCGGCATGCGGGTCATGCTCCAAAGACACGGCGATGCTGGGGATTCGAAAGAAGGCTCCTTCGATGGCGGCCGCGACCGTTCCAGAGTACAGGACGTTGATGCCTGCGTTCAAACCGCCATTGATACCGCTGACGATCAAGTCGATTTCACCGCCGGCAAGTTCGGCGACACCGAGCTTCACGCAGTCTGCAGGGGAGCCATCCACGGCCCAACCTCGGAAAACATCTCCATCGAAAATCTCTTTGCAGGTCAGAGGCGAGAGGTAAGTGATGGAATGCCCAACTCCGCTCTGCTCGGTCGCCGGCGCGACCACCAGGACGTCTCCCAATTGCACCAACGCCTTTCGCATAGCCAGCAGGCCAGGGGCATGAATGCCATCATCATTTGCAAGCAGAATCTTCAACGTCTTTTTCCTGTTAATTAAGGTCGCATCGGACTGCGAACTGCGATAGAGAATTCCTCGCGGACTCCCGTTTCCGATCGCTGTCGTACACTCATCGAAAGCGTTATGCTGAATTGGAAATCAATATTTCTTTGCTGGCAAGGCGAAGTTGCCGAACCAATCACCTGCGGAAGTGTCCAAAGGGGAGGGAAAGTTCAGAGGGTGCCCCAATCGAGGCAGCAACAGCACCGCGAACATTGCAAATCTAACGGCAAATCTGATTTATTCCTCCTTTTCGACTTCGAACCGCCCGGCGAGCGTCCAGCGTCCCAATTTCCGTGTCCGACGGCTTCTGCGCTCGCTATACTTATAGGACTGGTTAAATACTTGTATGACGACGATTTCACTCAACCCAATTTCAGGAGCAACCATCCCTTTGCATACCCATGATCGCTCGGAAGGACTGGCAAGCGAACGAAGCATTTTGGCCCGCTTGATATTGCCAAAAGACATTGCTGCAGAAGATCCATTTGACGAACTCACCGGGCTTGCGACCACGGCAGGCACCACTGTCGTTGGAAGCGTGATTCAGCGTCGGGAACACCCAGACCAGACCACTTATCTCGGCAAGGGAAAGGTGACTGAGTTGCTCGGGCTCATCGAGATGCAGAACGCCGATGTGGTTCTGTTTGACAACGACCTCAATCCCTCGCAAACGCGCAATCTCGAACGCGCGCTCAACATCAAAGTCATCGACCGATCCGAATTGATCCTCGATATTTTTGCTTCCAAGGCTCAGACGCATGAAGCACGGCTTGCGGTCGAATTGGCCCAACTCGAATACTCTCTCCCACGACTCAAGCGTATGTGGACGCACTTGTCTCGCCAATCGATGGGAGTCGGGATGCGAGGTCCTGGCGAGAAGCAGCTCGAAGTCGATAGACGGCTCGCTGAGAAACGCGTTCAGGACTTGAAGGCTGAGTTGGAGAAAGTCGAGAAGCGCAAAGCCCGCGAGGTCGCTTCGCGAGGGGACACGTTTACCGTCTCCTTGGCTGGCTACACCAACGCTGGCAAAAGCACTCTCATGAACGCGCTCACGAGCGCCAATGTCGAAGCTGTCGACCGACTGTTTGCAACTCTCGATACGCGCACTCGCAAATGGATGCTCCCAGGGTGGGGACCCATCTTGTTGAGCGATACCGTTGGCTTTATCCGAGACCTCCCCCACCGACTGATCGCCAGTTTCCGTGCGACGTTGGAAGAGACCCGACATGCGGATCTCTTGATGCACGTCGCCGATGCGAGCAATCCTGCGGTGCTGCAGCAAATTTCCGCCGTATACAAAGTGCTGCACGAAATCGGAATCGACGAAAAAGAGACGCTTCTCATCCTCAATAAAGTGGACAGAGAAGGGGCCATCGAAAGGGTCAAGTCAATTCAAGATCGCTACCCGAACGCCATTCCGATCTCCGCGCACAGCGGATTGGGAATCCAAAGACTTTCGATGGCGGTAAGCGACGCACTTACGAAAAATTTTGTCGAATTGGAAGTCCGTTTGCCGCTGCAAGATGGGAAGACCATCGCGTGGTTAGCAAGCGTCGCAGAGATCCTATCCAAGCAATACAACGATGACCATGCTTTGGTGCATTGCAGAATGCCCAGCAGCGCCGCGGGCAAATTGGCCGGACACGGTGCCGATATCCGAGTGATTTCAGGCAAAATCCCCATCGCCGCAGAGAAGAATCGACCAGACGATGCGACGTTCCTACCGTCGGTGCCAAATCCATCGGTCGGCCAGGCGGATCGCGAGCCCCTTTCCGGCTCTTCATCGACGGGGTCGATTGGCGAAGTTGCGTAGCAGATGGCGCGACGCAATCTCCAGGCTGCTAAAATCGTTGTGACAGGAGCATCGAGCGGGATTGGTCGCAGTCTAGCGCTCCAACTCTGTCAGCGCGGCGCCCATGTTATGGCGACCGCGCGCCGCGTAAACCGATTGCGGGAACTCCAGGTGCAGTGCGAGTCCACCCCCGGGAAACTGATCATCCTGCAAGGGGATCTCACCGATCCCTTGCATCGGCAATCTATCTCGGACGGCATCGCGTCGCATTGGGGTAAGTTGGATGTGCTTGTAAACAACGCCGGCGCGGGAGCCATCGGGCGATTTGATGATGCCTCCAGTGACCGTCTCCGCCAGGTGATGGAGATCGACTTTTTTGCGCCCGTCGAGTTGACACGATTGTGCTTGCCGTATTTGGAGTTGGGCACCCGCCCGGCCATCCTCAATATCGGCTCCGTTCTATCGCATCGCGCCGTTCCGAATAAAAGCGAGTACTGCGCCGCCAAATTTGCCATGCGCGGTTGGGCCGAATCCCTACGAGTCGAATTGATGGCGAAAAAAATCGAGGTGCTCATGGTGAGCCCGAGCACTACCCGCAGTGAGTTCCTGGACTCGCTCGTCGATACGCGCGAGGACCAAAAAAGCAAGTCGCTCGGAAGCATGATCCCGGAACGGGTAGCGAGATTTGCCATCTCCGCCCTCGTTCGATCGAAACGCGAAATGGTTCTGAGCTTGGGCGGAAAAGCGTTGGTCTGGGCCGGTCGACTCTTTCCCAGCCTCACTGACCGCATCCTAGGACGCTTTGCGTGATCGCAGCGCTTTGCACGTGACGATCATTCGTCCATAGTCGCCTTTTGCTCCGCAAGAGTAGCGTCACACAGCGTACTTTTGCGGAGCAAAAGGCGACTATTTCAAAGCCTATTAGAAAAACTGCCATGCGACGATAGCGACCGTTGCGATCAAGTTGCTGCGAGCGCTTTTTCGATGGCCTTCGTTAAACTTTGGGGGGAGGTGGTGGGTGAAAATCGTGCCAGCACTTTTCCATCTTTTCCCACTAGGAATTTTGTAAAATTCCATTTGATGCTTTGGCTACCGAGGAAGCCTTTGGCGGTCGATTTCAGCATTGCGTACAGCGGGTGTGCATTCGGCCCATTGACCTCGATTTTGGAAAACATGGGAAACGTGACGTTGTAACGGAGCGAACAGAACTCCTTGATCGACGCTTCTGATTTCGATTCCTGAGCTCCGAATTGATTGCAAGGGAAACCCAGGACGATCAACCCTCGATCCTGGTAGGTTTCATAGAGCGATTGCAAATCTTTGTATTGGGCCGTGAAAACACATTGGCTTGCAACATTCACGATCAACAGGACCGAGCCGCGGAACTGTCCCAAGGGAATCGGCTTGCCATCAATGCTTGTCGCGGAAAGATCGTAAATGGGTGATGGCGAAGTGTTGGTCACGGTGGATTGGATTTTCAGGCGAAGAGGCTAGGCAACGACCGCTTCGGTGGCACCGCGCGGTGCGATCTCGTGAATGAATTGGGCCGACAGCCCAATATCGGGCAAAAGTCTTTTGCAGGTGATTCTAGAGGATTCATAGATAACCGGGAGCCCACTCCCAGGGTGCGTTCCTCCCCCCACCAAATAGACTCCGTCCAACTCTTCGAATTTATTGTGAGGCCGCAGATGG
>JANODW010000901.1:0-4333 GCA_031412875.1 Pirellula sp.
CGCGTACCGTCAAGATCGCTCTGGACCACTCCCCGAAGGGTCGCGTCTGGCAGTGATCCCAGGAGGGTTTCGGACGGTTTGAGGTTAGGCAATGCTGCTTCGCATTCCGCTTTCCCTTTCGCCACCAGAACTTCCATTTGATTGGCTAGTTCGTTGATTGCCAATCGATATTGACGAGTGCTTTGCCATACTCGGCCGACCCGAATGGATAGAGGCGTTAGTAGGCCGATCATACTCAACACCAAGGTAGCGGCGACCACCACTTCGGTAAGATTTAGACCGCGTCTCACGACACATTTTCTTCGATGCATTTTCGGAAATTAACTCGCTAATTGTTGGATCATGTTAACAAGGATGCTGAAGAACGCGTAGCAAATCCAAAGAAGGAGAGCACCAAAAACAAGGATGAAGGCAGGATGCGCAAACGCCTTTTGGCGATCCTCGCGGGATTGAATCCAATCTTGTTTGACCGAGGCCATTTTGCGCAGGGTCCATGACCGTACGCGTTTATTGGCGGCTGCGTCTAACACTTGAAATTCATCTGGGGTAAGGATCTTTGCATCCACCAAACTATTCCAAGCGGGAACTCCCTGTTCCACTTCGTTGCGAGCGAGGAGCAATCGTTGCCGTGTACCTTTGTCGAAGTGATACTTCGCGAGCGTAGAGAGAGCCCCAGGCAACGGTCGTCCTGCCTCGACAGCGACCGCCAACATGCGAAGCAACTGGACGGAAAGGGTAACCGAATGGCTTCCCAGGATACGATCGCCGATCTGCCGGCGCGCGAAGCGACGCATCCAAGAGGACCGTAGTAACCAGACCACCGCGAAAAAAGCGATGAGGATGGTGAGAATATTCGTTGTCGCAAACTGATGCATTCTCAGCAGAGCTTGCATAGCAGCCGGCAAACCCGTTTCAAATTCTCGGGACAATTTATTGAAAGTGGGGGCGATAAAGTACATAATCGCCTCCAACAGGAGCAGCATGCATGCTCCTAAAACGAACCAATAGGCTTTTGCATTTTTTTGACCAGCCACGGCAGGACGAAAGGATGGCTTGGTGTCTTCGATCAGATGTTCGAGTGTTCGTCCTAACGCACCGGATTGTGTTCCAAATCGAATCGCCAAGACCGTGTTGTCGCTCAGCGCGTCGGGAGTCTTTTCCAATGCGCTGAGCAAAGAAGCGTTGCCATCCATTCTTCGCGCGAGTAATCGCAGTCGGCGTCGGTATTGCCCGCGATGCTCGTCCGCTAGCGCAGCTACCAGAGGTTGGATCTCGAGTCGCTCGGTATGAGCTACGTCAATCAGGCAAAGCAAAGAATATTGCATCGATGCCAGCGAGTCGCTCGACCACCAACGGCTCACATACCACGTCGGTCCAAGCCGACTCCATAGCGACGACGAGGCTTTTACGGAGCGATGAACGCCGCCGAGACGATTGAGCAGTTTGCTGGTAAGTGGAAACCATTCTTCAAACATGATCTGCGATGCTAACCCGAAAGAGAAGTGATCAAGGAGATTATTGGCAAAAACAATGAGATGACTATTAGGCCAACAAAGAGACCGATTCCAACGATTGTTAGCGGGGCAAAGATCCCTTCGGTCCAGACAACCCGTTGCCTTACTCTTTCGAAATAGATCGAAGAAAGCCGGCGAAGCAAGGCGATGCAAGGAGTACCTTCAGGCCCCGCCTCCAACGCGTGTAGCACCAGCGAAGGAAAGTTTTGAGCCACGTTCGATTTTGCCGGTATCCTATGCGTCGTGCCAACTTCGCTGGCCAGGATCGCAGAGGTTCTGTTAAACCTTGGATTCAAACTTGCACGGCCTGAAATTGCGATCGCGTCTGCGAGTGGGGCACCGACGTGTAATAGTTCTGCTAACGTGGCTGTGAATCGTCCCATGGCGCGAACGCTCTCTGCATTGCCTGCCAAGCAAGCGCCCAGAAGCGTCATTCCTTCAAGGGACCGAGCGAGCAATCGCCATGAACGGGTTATCGCCATGATGGCGATGATAAGTAGAACCAGCCAGACGCAAGAGAGCACGGGTTTGGTTTGAATGTAGCTGCTGATTTCAAAAAGCAATTTTGTTGCTGGGGGCAATCTAAGGCTAAATTCGCGAAACATGGATTGGAACGTTGGCACAATGGTGGTAGCGATCACTACAAATAATAGGACGGACAACGTCAGCACTATCAGAGGGTAGACAAAATGCGACCAAGTGCTCTTCCTCGACTCGGTGACGACAGTCAGGTCATCTAGGAGCCGTTGGAATTCGTCGCCGGGCGTGGAGGGTGCATTGCTTGCGCGGAGCACCAGTGGCAACCATACCGCTTTCGTGGAGTCTTGTACAAAACGTTCGGCCGTCATATCGCTCTGCAAAATGGCGATCAGTTTTTGGATATCCGACTTCAAATAGCGAGAATGGTTCTCGGACGTAAGCGCAGCGATCGTAACGGCTAGCTTGGATCGATTCTCCAACGCTTCGTCGATGCGTGCTAAATAGTTTGGACGTTCGGGAGCAGCGGACATTCTTTTGTTTCCCTCGGTCTATGGACGTGTTAGAGAAAAGAGAAGTTCGATCATGGGGGCAAACAAACTGAGTCCATAGAACAAAACAACAGCTCCGCCAAAGAGCGAGCCAAAGAGAATTGGGAGGATCGCGTGCATCCTGTTGGAACGGCTTTCGGCGACACGACGATAAGCGAGGGCGGAGGCATGAAGAGCACTGGCTCGTTCTGTCTTGGCGATGTCGCCGCCGAAGGCCCATTTAAGCAACGGCGATGCCTTTGCCCCACGCGCCTCTTGGATCGCGACTGCGCTTTGCGTCGAAGCATCGCCGACCCCATGCTCCAGCAAATTCGCAAGGCCCTCTGCGTGACTAGCCTTCTGTACGAAATCGGCAATTCCCTTCCGACCTGGAATCCACAAGAATTTCCAACGAGATCCTAAGCGTTTCCAAACCAAAAAAGTGATCGCAATCAAAAGCGGCACCGCAATCGTCCAAATCCAAATGCCCTGCATGGCAAACGCGAGGAAACGCAGCCCCCAACCAGGCGTGGCATGGATTTGCTGGGATAGCGCGTCCATTTTCGGCCCCAGGCTCAACACGAGAAAGAGGAATCCCGCGTAAACGAGTGTCAAAAGCACCAGCGGCTGCAGAACGGAGTATTCCATCAGACGCCTCATTTCGCGATTCCCATTCGCGCATTCGCTGAGGGGCTTGAAAGCATCTGGCGAATGGTCGCAATAAAGCCAGACAGCCAACGCGTCTCGATACGTCGAGGGCAATTCTTGGCTCGATTCAAGAACTTGGCGAACAGTGCTCCCTCTCGCAACGGCTAACGCAAAGTGCGAGTTGATGCTGTTGAGCTTTTCGGGCAACCGATTCTCGTCATCCGCCATGTCGAGCCCGACGGGTATTCCGACGCGAGCGAGTTTCAACAAGTAGTCGTTAAACAGGAGCACATCGTCTAGCTTCGGATCAGTCTCCAAAATGGCGCTCATGGAATTCTGTTGCGATCAGCAGAGAGTTATCGGAAGACGACCAGCGAAACGGCGTTTTGTCGAACGCAGCTAGGTCCTTCGCGAACAGCCAAGGCTGTCGTCGTTCAACAAACCGATAGATGCGCCGGGGGCTGGCAATTGTCTATCGTGTCGAATTATTATTCGCTAATTTTGTCCTCGATCGTCTTTTGGCCGGTCGTATTGTCGCTATTCGTATCGGAGAGTTGACGCGACTTCGCTGCGTTTCTTTGCCGGTCCCGGAATACTTCCAATAGCCCCCAATCCGGGCCCATTTTTTTCTGGAGGGCTAACTCTTGGATCTGCAAAGACGTTCGGCCAGAAAGTCTCTCACGCCAAGGAGACAATTGGTCTGCAAGCGGCAGTCCAATGCAGCCGCAAATCGCCAGCAACGCCGCGTACTTGACCAACTGGTACGATCGCCTCCGGTCCGAATCCATTTCCTCTGCAGCCTCAAGCGTGTGCGGCCGCAAATTGTCGGATGGAACCACGTACTTGCCCGCGGCTAAAACCGTAGCCTCAAGCAATTTCAAAAATTCAGGCGATACATCGACATCGTTCGAGCTGCCATCCTCGTTGGGATCGCTTCCTTGGGTGAGAAATTTAGTCATGGGATACCTCCACGACGGTCGCTCGCAATTCCGTCGCCAGCTTCTGCATAGCGTATCGATAGCGACTCGCAGCGGTTGCTGCCGGAATGCTTAGCACTTCAGAAATTTGGAGAAACGTCAGTTGCTCCCAGATCTTTAAGACGACCACTTCGCTTTGCTCGACCGGCAGGGTTCGAATCGCTAGCCAAACTGCTCGGATGGATTC
>JANODW010000902.1:0-21785 GCA_031412875.1 Pirellula sp.
CGGCGTCGTATTGGCGTCGTATGCAAATCGAGATAGAAACACATCCGCGAACGGAATGTGTGGCTACTGGAATAGGATCGACCCGATTCGAACCATCGTTGCCCCTTGCTCGATGGCAATCTCAAAATCGTCGCTCATCCCCATGGAGAGCTCTCGCAACTCCAATCCAAATTGGATCTGCCATCGATCCCGGAAATGGCGAAGTCGCTCAAAATCCTTGCGAGCTTGATCCTGCCCCCCGTCGACGCTTCCCATGCCCATCAGGCCAACAATGGACACCCAGGGGAACGCATCCGAGGCCGTTTGTAATTGTGCCAGCAGCGACTCGGCTTCCGCCGGCAACATCCCAGTCTTTTCGGAATCCTTCGAGACATTGATTTCGAGAAGCAATTGCAATGGCTGCTGTCGATCCAAAGTGTCCTTTTGGATTTGATCCAAAAGCCTTTCGGAATCCAAGGAATGGATCGTGGAAATCAACGGGATCGTTCTCTTTGCTTTGTTTCTTTGAAGATGGCCGATCAAATGCCAATCGACGGACAAGTCGGCAAGGGCCGCACATTTGTCCCAAAGCGACTGCGGTTTGCTTTCTCCCAATCGATGGCACCCCATTTCCACCAACCACCGAGCAGTGGTATTGTCCACATATTTCGTGACTCCAATCATCTTGATTTCCGAGGGATTTCGCGACGAACGCTGAGCCGCCGCCCCAATCCGATCCACACCTTCCTGGTAGTTTGCTAGCAACCGCTCCTTCGAGGGGGAAAACCGAATTGGGAGGTTCATTGCGACCGACTTTTCTGCTTATTATCCATTGGTAGTTTGAATGTAAATATTTAAAAAAACTTCTGCAATTACATTGCATGTGCGCCACGATTCGATATGATAATCCATCGAGCGGAGCAACCGACCGGCCAAATGCCTTCGGAACCGCACTCGCTTGCTGCAGCCCAAAAAAGGCAGTGAGCCGGTTGAGCCAGTCACGATCTGGGTCAAATAAACAGTGTGGAACATTATAACATGGAGAGCAGATTGAATCACTGGAAGGATCGCATCGGGATCGTTGCCTCAGTAGTATGCGCGATCCATTGCGCTGCAACGCCGATTTTGCTCGCCTGCTTGCCCGCGTTGACATTCACAGAATGGATGGCAAGTCCCAGGTTCCACCAGATTGCTGCCATTGTTTGCGTCGCAATGGTGTCGTTAGCCATTTGGCCTGCCTTTCGAAAATTTCGAGATTACCGGGTTCTTTCGCTATCGACTGCTGGCTTAGGGCTTTTAATAACAGCCGCCTTTGTTTTGCCCGACGAATGCTGCTCGCATTCCCTTTCGAGCAATGCCCCCGCCGACCCGCACGCCGGTCATGATCATTCCGGTCATGATCATTCCGGTCATTCTCATGCAAGTCTCCCTCCAGCCTCCAACCAAGTGTCTAGCGGCGAGTCTCACACGCACCTCGCAAGCGTTGTGAGTCCGGAATTGGTTGCTCTCATCCAGCCTTGGATGACACCGTTGGGAGGATTGTTGCTAGTGGTCGCGCACGGCCTGAATCTTCGACGACGCATGTGCACAAATAGTCGATGCGGTTGCCACGGGAAATCGGGCCGCAGCGATAGCGGACTCGGAGGAAACGATCGCTCGGGTCGAATCGGCTTGGTCGCAGTAACGACCAAAGTAGCTTAGCGATCCGCCATTTCCCAAGCCATTCTTGGGCTCTTCGATCGATGTCGGCAAAAAGTAGCTTGGGACCGAAACGTAGCTTGGGACCATTGTCCCGAGCTAACAAACGGACGGGACAAAGGTCCCATCCTACGGTAGCATTGATTCCGATGCTCGCCTAACGCCCGACGACATGCATCCCACTGGCGCGGAAGGAGAGCATTTTATTGGCCTCTTCATACGTCGCCTTGCCTTTTACAACGACGACATCCCCTTTTTTGATGCCGAACAGCTTGCGGGCGTCGACCGGGATAGGCTTGCCCTGAGCAGTCTCGAATCCAACCGCCACGGTGGGCGCATTGGCAAGCCTCAATTTGCAGAACGGGCAATCCTCGTCATGCTCAGGTTTGCCCATATGGTCTTTATCGGGCGCTTCGGAAATCAAAAACGATGCGACCGTGTTGTCAAACGTGTCGCCCTTTCCGCTCCCGATTTGGGCGATGACAGCAATTTCGTCATCGGGGGCGCGAGTGATCGCCTCAGCAATCGTAATCGGTGCTTCAGGACAAGCCTTCAATACAAACTTGTCTCGCCATTCCTTCCACTGCGGCGGTTCTTCACTGCCGCAGCCCAGCGCCAGCGAAAACAAACAGACAACACCAAACGGGCGGAAGCTCATAATGGAACCCTATTTACTTAGTGGCAGCGTTCAAATCGGCCATAGCAACCGTGATGCGCTCGCTCACTTTGGAGAACGGGGTTTCTGTTCCGCCGTGCATGTTTTGATCCAGCGCATCAAAGCAGGAAATTAGCTCGTCGACCGATTTTTTAACGGCGGCCTTTTTGTCGTCAGGCAGATTCTTGGAAAGGTCAGTCATGCTCAACAGTACGTGGCCAACGTCGTGCAATGCATCGTGCGCATCGTCCGGTTTGTTGGCAGTGAAAGCCTTGTTAATCGTCGCCACGTGCTGTTCCAATTCCGTCATTGCGCCCGGTAGCGTGGTCGCGTGTGTATGCGTCTCAGGTTCGCGACCACCCATGGACGTTTCCTTTTTCTTTGGCTCGCAGCCCAACAAGCAGATTCCGATCAAACAGCATACAAGTTTTAATTTCATGATTTTCCTTTTTCCGAAACTGGGCCAACACACGTGCACCATCGTATGGTACCCGTTTTGGGGCTCCACTGCAATCATTCACGCCCGTCTAAGTGCACGCAAGTCACTCGGATCCTTCCGAAGCCGTCCTCTAATTGCCGTCCTCTAATTTCTGTCATTTTTATCCCCGCGATTGAATAGCACATAGATCGCCAAGCCGATCGCAAAGGTCCCCACACAGAGATAGAACTGGATCCTTTCTCGTTCCAACGAACCGGCCACCAATAGCAGGGCCACCGCTATTCCTACGTAAAAGAATGCCGCAAGATTTTCGTACCAGCTCAGTTCCGAACGGGCAAAAACAGATCGCCTCGCAATCCAAACGCTGGATACTGCCAACGCCCCGCAGGCGGTGAGCGTCAAACCCAAATAGGTAATGAGCTCTTTGATTTGCGAGACCCAAACCACCGCAATGCTTAACAGCCCTTGGACCGCGATAGCCGCTCTCGGGACCTGTCCCGAAACGCGAAACAACTTTGGCAGGCGCCCGTCCTGGGCCATTTGAGCGTACACCATGGGACCGATGGCCATCATCGCGAGGATGCTCGTTGCGGCGGAAAGGATTATCGCTGCCGTCACCAAACGCGATAGCCAATCCCCCGCGACATTCTGCGCGACGGCCGCCACGAAGCCTTTTCCGGCCGCTGCGATATCTTGCGGAGCCATCCCGTACAAAAACACATAGTTCAACAGCAGGTAGATCGCGACGACTAAGAGACTTGCAATAAGCATCGACCGACTCACCAGTTTGTTTCGAAGCGAGGAAGCAGTGCCCTCCCCCTGGCTTTCTTTGACTGGCCCGGAAATCTCACCGGCCAAGTAGATGCTCGCATTGAATCCCGTGTAAGCAAGCGAAACATAAAAAAGGGACACGACCATTTGCAATAACGTCGATGGTTCGCTCAGCCGCACACTGAGCAACGGCGAAACACTGGGACCGCCACTCGAATCTACCAGCAAACCGGTATGGTTGCTGCCCCACGCAAACGGGAGACCGACGAACAAAAAGATCGCAAAGCAAATCAGCTTGATCGCAATCACCGCATTGTTAAAACCTGCTCCGACTTGCAAGTGAAGCCCATGCAAACAAGCCACAAACACGATGCTCCCTGTGGCAATCCATTTGATGGTCGCTGGATCCGATTGGGCGCCTCCTAGATACTCGCCGAGCAACAGCGCGGATGCTGCGATTGGAGCCGTAAAACCCGCGATGATGGAGATCCAACCGGCGACAAAGCCGACCGCCGGATGCACGCATCGCGTCAAATAAGTGTACTCGCCTCCTGAAACCGGCAAGCGATTCGCGATGGCGCCATAAGCGACCGCACCGCAGATCGCATGGAGCCCCCCGACCAACCACACCAATAGTACCAACCTCGCATCCTTGAGCGACAAGAGCGAGTAATAACTGCCAACATACACCCCAACACCAATCATGTTGCCAATCACCAAACAAACTAAGGAAACCAAACCGATTACCGGCCCAGTTGCGTTGTTCGCCTGTTGGATGCTTGTGCTCGCATGAGAACCATGCGCTATGGCTTCTGATTTAATGGTCTGACCCTCGTACTTGGCGATGGACCCATCGCACGGATGCCGGATGTACAACTTCGAACACGCTTCCCACAAGTCGAGGGTACAGGATTCTCACGCCCGCCTGGAAGCTCTCTCCACTATAAACATACCGCATCCTATTCGGTCCGTGAGGGCTCCAGAATGCGATCCTTGCCCAACTTGCCGGAATCGCGACAATGGATTCGGGGCATTTCGTGTCGCGACGCCCCAAACTCTTTCGATTTAGAAATGAGGTTGCCAAGATGCCAACGAATCCAACCATCTCCCTGCGTGCGTTGATCCCTATCGCCTTTTGCGCGCTGTGGCCATTCGCACCGATCGGCGTATTGCTAGCACAGCCTATCCCCGGCAGTGCATTACTAGGCAATGCAATACCAGGCAATGTTGAGGCGATCGCCGCCGAACCCTATGGAGTCGCCAGACTGTTTCTGCCCGCAGGACAGCTAACCGACACAACGACTCTGCGGGTAATCGTAGATGACGTGAACGACCGCATCCTGTTCCCAGCCATCGATTTTTTTACTAGTGAACCGCCACCGGTGCATTCGCCACAGACGGGGGACCGATTGCGACTGGGTAGCGGAGCCCTTATCGGCCGCATCCGGTCCGCCATTCAAAATGCCAAAGAACAAGTCGATCCACCCGAGTTGCTGCGCGTCCAATTTTTGTTTCGAGGCATTGAACCCTTCCAAGTGCGACTCTTGGGCGACATTGAGGCGACGATCGACGTGCTGCCGCGAACGCTGCCTGTGCCTGCAGGAACCGCCAATCGGCCGCAGCCCTCGGCAACGGAAGTGCAAAATCCCGAAAGGTTTTCTCAGGCACCTGCGATGCAGCTTCTGGTTCGATCGTGGTGGGATGGCTACGTTCAACAGGCAAAGCGGCAATTGGAACGGAGCGACTACCCTGCCATTGTGGAGAGTTATTTGACTCACATGTTGGCTTACCGTTATGGTTTCGACTTGCCAGATTTGGTTCCCAAGACCTCGGCCAAGCGGAAGCAAACCGACCCGCTGCCGACGATCGCTCTGGTTGCTGGCGTCGCTGAATTACGCGCGGAGCTCTTTCAAGAGACGCTCCGCAAAACCCCTCCGCAGAGCTTAACGTTGGTCCCGGTTCCGGAACCGCCCCGCTGGATCAATGCTCCCGTCCCATCCACTCCAGAAAACCTCGTTATCGAATCGATCGCCAAGACCGTTCCTCCCGAGTGCTATTACTTGCGTTTCGCAAGCTTCTCGAACTACTTATGGTTTCAATCGCTGAGCGAAACCCGCGGGGGCGATCTTGCGCAGATGGCTGTGCTTCGGGGCTTTAACTATGAGACCAACAAACGGATGGAACGTTTGCTCAATACCAAAACGACGGCGATTGCGAAACTATTCGGCGATTCCATCATCGGAGATATGGCGATCATTGGCCAAGATCTTTACTTGCAAGAAGGTCCCTCGCTGGGTGTTATTTTCGAAGCGAAGAACGCGGCTTTGTTGAAATCGTCGTTGAACGCTGACCGGACTGCGGCCGTTAAAAGTTTTGCAGATATCGGATGCAAACTGGCAACGCTGGATATGAATGGCGAGAAGGTCTCGTTGCTGAGCACCCCCGACAATCAGATTCGATCGTTTATGGTCGAGAAAGGCAATTTCGTATTCCTTACTACCAGCCGACGCTTGGTCGAACGCTTTCTGGAAGTGAGCAATGGGCAGCCTTCGTTGGGTGAGACTCCCGCCTTTCGGTTTGCTAGATTGATGATGCCTTTCGAGAATCAATACGACATCTTTGTCTACCTGTCCTCCGAATTCTTTCGAAACTTGGTTTCTCCTCAATACCAGATCGAGCTGCGTCGCCGGTTGAAAGCGATCGCCGCCATCGAAATCGCAGAGCTCGCCAGTTTGACAGCGGCTGCGGAATCCGGCATTCATGAAGTTAGTCCAAGCATCGAACGTTTGGCCGCTGGCGGGTACTTGCCTCCCATGTTCCAAACGCGGATCGACGGTTCGCAAACATTGTCGTATTCGGGCCGATGGCATGATTCACTGAGAGGGAGACGAGGCAGTTTCCTGCCGATTGCGGACGTGCAGTTTTCCGAATGCTCGGTCGAGGAGTCGCAATCGTATCGGGATCAAGCGTCGTTTTATGCCAGCCAATGGCAGCAGACCGATCCGCTCATGGTGGGGATTCGACGATTTTCACGGGCGCCGAACGAACGCATCGAGCGTTTGGCGATCGAGGCTTATGTTGCGCCGCTCGGACGGGAAAAATATGGCTGGCTGTCGAGTATGCTCGCACCTCCTGTCCGAACACAGATCCAGCTCCCGCCTGACGATGTTATCAATTGCCAAGCGCACTTGGCCGGTCAAAGCAGCGCGCGATCGTACTCTCCCGACCACGTGATGTTTGCTGGCTTGAAGGACATGGTTCCTCCGGTGCCTGGGGAAACGAAAGGGTTGCTTGCAACTTTGAGGACGCTGCAGTCGTTGCCAGCGTATCTAGGAGGATGGCCCAGGCCGGGCTATTTAGACCGATTGCCTCTAGGCTTGGGGGGTGGAGCCCCGGATGCGATGGGATTTTCCAAATTGTTAATCGGAGTTTGGCGATGGCAGATGGGAGGGTTCAGTGTTCTGTCGTTCGACCGATCTATTTTGGATAACTGTGCACTGTACTTAAAGCCGGTACCCGCCGAGGACTTTGCACAAGGGAGAATCAAAATCGGTGATTTAGAAAAAAGCAAACTGTCCGCTTGGTTCAATACGTTCTGGTTTCGAAGAGCTGCGCAAACGACGCGTGGCAATCTGATGCTACTCGATTCATTGCAGCAACAGCTCAAAGTTGAATCGGACCAAGCGTTGGTTGCGGCGGAACGATTGCTCGATGCGAAACTGCAGTGCTCCCTCAGTGGCCAGTACCGTTTTGAAAATGCAGAACCCCATCAAGGCACAGGATTTTGGCAGAGTTCCGCGTGGCCAAAGCAATTTGGAATGATGGCCGGTAAAGCATCCTCGATCGGCTTCGATGCTGACAGGACAATTCCACCGGTACAGTACCAAGCACCCTGGCTGCAGTGGTTTCGTGGAGCACAATTGCATTTGACTCAGTTGCCCGAGCGATTGATCGTCGTAGGAACGATTGACATCGAACCATTACCAACCCTCGTCCAAGAATCGGCAGGAGACACTCCGGCTAACGGCGGGCTTCCAAAGATGGATCTCGATTTGTTCAATCTTCCATTCAAGTTCTTTCAGGGGGACAAACCTGCGCCGTCCAAGGATTCAGACAAGAAGCCCATCGAAGGTCGAAAGAGCTTTTGATGCAGCAGACGAAATTGCAGGTCGGAATTGACGAAGCAGGATACGGGCCAAGAATGGGCCCGCTGACGATCGGCGCAACCGCATGGAGAGTTCCGGTGCCGTTCGATGCGGACGACATGACCAAATTGTTGGAACCCGAGTTTTTATCCAAGCCCATACAATCGCAGTCAACGCATGTTCCGATCGGCGATTCGAAAAAAATCCATCGAGACAAGCTCGCCGTAGAGGGGCTCGTCTTGGGGGCTTGGTTTCTCTGCTATGCCGCCAACCGGGCTGTTCCTGCGGATTGGGATTCGCAGATGGCTGCGTTTGCCTTTCAGGATTGGAATCGGATTTCCAAAGTTCCGTGGTACGTTCCCTTAACGTCCCCACGGCAGTCCCATTGGATTGAGAGACTCGATGGTCTGATCAGCGACTACCCTGCCTACTTTGGGGCGGCGATCACAAAACTCAATTCGCATGCGATTTCCTTGGCAGGCATTCGCATGAGGGTCATTGATGAAATCGAGTTCAATCAGCAAATCAGCAGGACAGGGAACAAATCGACTTTGTTGAGCGAGTGCTCTCTGGAACTCGCCCGAGAAATGGTCAGAGAATTTTCCAAACCCGGCGAATCGATCGAAATCTACTGCGACAAGCACGGCGGTCGCAATCGGTACCAGTCGCTACTGACGTTCACATTTGATGAAGCTTGGTTTGAAATCGAGATGGAAGGTCGGGAGTGCAGCCGCTACAGCGCGCTTTGGCGGGATCGATCGGTACGCATTCAATTCAAAGTGGATGGCGACTCGATTTTCCCTTCGGCTTCGGCTTCGATTCTGGCGAAGTGGACACGCGAATCCTTGATGGAACGTTTCAATGGATTCTGGCAAGCGAATGTACAAGGGGGAATCGCGTCCACTGCTGGCTACTATGTAGACGCATTGCGTTTTGCAGAGCAAATTGAGACGACGGCAATGCGATTAGGCCTGCACCGCGATAAGTGGTGGCGCAAAAAGTGACAAGCCTCGAATTGGCAGTGTATTGCGATTGCAATCACCATTCCAATTCGAGGCTTGTCGCGTATCAGTCCTGAGATAAATCTCAGTATTGGGAACGATAGGTGCGTCGCTTTGTAAAACCTCGAAAGGCTGTTACGGAGCGAAACGCCATCTAGGGACGATCTTCCTTGAGGCCGTTCAATTCGGCCGGCAGGATGTGATTCGCTTTGCGATTCTCACGTTTGATCGCCTCATAGACTTCTTGTCGGTGAACAGGAATATCGTTTGGGGCTTCGATACCAAGCCGCACTTTATCCCCACGAATGTCCACGATCGTGATAACAATGTCATCACCGATCATGATGCTTTCGTCTCGATGTCGCGAGAGTACCAGCATTGGAGACTCCTTTTCTTCGTTTAGGTTGCATCCAGTGCAACAGGGTTGGGTCTAAACAAGTGGGCTGTGACGCATGCTTGGACAATTTATCCAATCTCACGCCACGACGAGTGTATCGGCCGTAGAATGCTGTCGAATTACCGATATAGTTCGCTTTCCGAACGCAACCCCTGTTCTGACTTTAACGGCTCGCATTTTCCTTTTTGAGTTTTCGAACGCCAGTTTTTCATACATGGCACGGAAACGTATTCTCGGAATAATCGTAATGACCGGATATGCCGAACATGACTTCGGACAACTCAGGGTTTTGCTGACCGTTAAGGTTTAACATAGAGCGGAATAGTAGTAGTGTTCGATAGGAGCCATTAGTCAAGCATCTTGTTTTCTGCACACTCCAATGCAAAAAACGATCTCAAGAGATGTTTGTTCTGATGAAACTACTCCGACATTCTCAAATCCTAGAAGCTAGCCAACGTGAAACGCCGGTATCCATCGCATCTTCGTCTGCACCTAGAAGACACCAACGCCAACGTACCCACTACCGATCTCGATCGTCCTAGAGGGAACACGGGTTTGCCCCAGGATGAAATCCAGGATGTCCTTCGCTCGTTTTCAGAAGCCACGAACTGGGCTGTGAGCGAACGCGTCGTCCCAACAAGCTCGGGGGCCCCTATAGGAGGTCACCATCTTTCGAAGCCGGTCGGCACGAGCAAGCGATGGCGGCTTGTTGAGAAAACGGCGAATGTGGAATCAACGTCGCACGAGATGAGCGCCGATGCCGACGAAGGACGCGAGTCTTCCTGTATCCCGATGGATCGCGCCCAACTTTTGCTCGCTTCGATCGAACGGTTGGTAGCTCGCTTGGAATTGGCCGAGGAAACAGTGCGACGGCAGGAAGGGGAACTCGCAACTGCTGTCGGAGTGCGCAGCCATGGAGATCGAGGACGAGAGACGGCAGACCGATTGGAGTCCATCTTGGATAGCGTGGCTCGATCGGTCGGAGCTGTCGCGGGGGCTCTTTATTTGCTGGACGAAGACACTTCGGCGTTAAAAATGCGGGCTTGTATCGGATTGCCAAAAAATCGGCTTTCCAGCCCGGCTCGCGAACTGCGGGGCTCCCTTGCCGATCTCGAAGCCCTGATGGGAAACGCCGTTTTGCTAACCGACATCGAGATGATGCCGGCTTGGCCTAGCCCCGAAGATTTTGCGGCCGCGCTGGTCGTGCCCGTCGGTTCGACCACGATGCCGCACGGAACCATGTGGTTCTGGTCGGACAAGCCTCGTCCGTATAGCGCGACCGAAGTAGAAGTAGCCAACCTGGCGGCCGGTCGGGTCATGAGCGAGATCGAGCAATCGATCCTGGGGCATGAAATCCATCAGTCGAGAGCTATCCAAAAGCAAATCGACACCGCTAGCCTCATCCAAGCAAGCATGCTGCCAGACAGTCAAATCCTCCATCAAGATTTTGACGTCAACGGTTGGACCTTCCAAAACGGCAGCATCGGTGGCGGCTTTCATCATTGGGATGTCAATCATCAAGAGATGATGACCATCTCGTTGGGCAATGCCAGCCAGCAAGGTCCAGAGGGAGCAATCGTATCCACCAGCATCCAGTCGATCGTTAGGACGCTTTGGCAAGGCAACGCGAATCCAGCATCGATTATGCGCAGCGTGAACGATACGCTCTGGGGGATGCAGGATGCGGATTGGACTGCTTCGATGGGGCTCATCCAAATCAACCCGACCACCGGCTATGGTTCCATTTGCAGTGCAGGCGAAATCCAATCGTTTGTGATATCGCATCGAGGCTTCCGCCCCATCGGAACGCATGGACTCAAGGTCGCTACGCAGCCGGACACGATTTTCCAAAGCGACCGCTTTTGCCTGCAGCCAGGCGAAATCTTCTTGGCCTTTACTTCCAATGTGCTGCACGGTGACACCCCCGCACCCATCCCGCAACCAAAGAAAAAGGGGTCAAGATCCGTCAGCTATTCCACGCTGGACCAAAACTCGCTGCTGCAAATCGTCCGAGACATGTCTGATGAGAAAGCCAGCGACATCGCAGGTTACGTCGCTAGGACGCTCCCCACAACAACAGGATCCATCATTGGCCCAGACCGCTCGCTGGTGATTATCAAGAACATCAAGAAGGTAAAGTAATCGGCGAAGGATGAATCGTTCATGCCATCCTTCTGGCAAGCAGTGCGGCCGTTGAGCTTTATATCAACGGCCGCGATACAGTTTTACTGCGATGCAGTTTTACTGCGATGCAAATTTATTGTCATGCAAAGTTATTGCCATGCAAAGTTAGCGCGATGCAAAATTATTGCGACGCGGTTTGATTGCGATGTCGCACGGTCGCATTGCACTTGGGTGTACCAAGCACAACTACTTCGACGGCGAGCCTTCTTTCGCAGGGGTCTTTTCCTTGTCACTCTCTGCATCTGCGCAAGCCGATTTGCAATCCTTGCCACACGCCTCTAATGCAATTCGTTTGTATACATACGTTCCTCCTTGAGATGCAGAGGGATCTCCATAAAAGAAACTGAACTTTGCAGTGTCATCCTTTTGGAACTCCACCGTCGCGCCAAACCCTTGAACTCCTTCATCCACCGTGACGAAGTCTAGTTTGCCGTCCCGGGTTTGAATCGCATGCCACTTGGAGGAACCGCTTTCTGCCATTTGGGCTGCTTGTTCACTGCTACCGGTGATAGCTGTCAACAAGGCACCGAAAACACTTGTGCCTGCTGGAGCTGATTCGGCCGCTGCTTTGGTGCCTTTAGGGCCTTTGACCAGTGTTCCATCGGGAGCGAATTCCATGTGAGCAAAACCGCTCTTGATATAGTTTGCCATCGAACCTGTATCTCTATCTGCTGCAGTGGCGGTTCCCTCTGAGGTGATCTCCCAGGTTCCATAGATGAACTTGCCCATCGCAGTGATCGCTTCGCGAGACAGCTTTTCATCTTCTGTTTCTGCGGGCGCGTCAGCGCGTGGCACAAGCACAGCGACGTGGGAACGGTCCTCGTTCATCATGTAATGCCAATTGCGACTCGAGTCGAATCCGATCGCAACGTGCTTGCATCCGCCAGCTACTTTGGCGGTCCCGACGAAGCCAAGGTATTCTCCCGCTTGGCTAAACCTTTTGATGTGTCCGATGCTGGATTCCGCGGTCAAGATTTCACCGTTGCTGCAGCATCGCACATTCATGGGATTGCAGCAGGAACCAAAACCTTCATCATCGTTGCGGGAACGTTTGCCCCAGCCGTTCAAACGTTTGCCATCGCGGTCATAGAAACCGACTTGGAACTTGGTGTTTTCAGCAACCAACAGGTTCTCGCCGTCGGTCTGGATATCTAGCTGACCACAGCACCCGTGAACGTCGTCCATGATCACTTTGGGATTCTCCAGATTGTGATCCAGGCGCCAGATGCCGTATCCAAAGCCCGTAATCATTGGACAGGAAACGAAAACGTCCTCCTCCGTTGCGGTAATCCCTGTCGCGCTCGCCCACCGAGCCATCGAACTACTTGGATCGAGCCCTTCCATCTGAAGTTGGCCTTTAGCCATGTCCTCGAATTGTTTCTTGGAAACATTCAAAAGTTTGAGTCGGCGTTCGCGCCTCGTCTTGGCTTTGTCGTCCTCATCGTCGGGTACGACTTCCAATTTAGCGATTTGTTCTTCCAACCGATCTAGTTGCGCTTTGGAGGACTTTGCAAGTTCCTTGGCTCGCTTTTCGGCTTCCTTTTTCAAAGCCGCGACAGCTTCTTCTTTGTTGCCAATATTCGGAGCATCGACCTCGAGTTCGATGGTGCCATCCACGTTCATTCGAGCAACGCGCCCCGAACCCGCGACGAAAAGCTTGCCGTCGGGCGCGAAGTTCAAAGCCTGCGGAACAAACTTGAGCGGAAAGGACTGCAGCATCTTCCCTTCGCCGCTGTAAACCATGATCAGCCCCTTGTCGGAACCTGTGCCCGCGCAACACATCCAAAGGTTCGTGTCGGGACCAACACAAAATGTCTCCAGTTTGACGGGTCTCCCCTCAACCATGGGTGCAATGCTGCGAGCCTGCTTGTGCGTCGCCTCATTGTTATTAGCGCTTGCTGTCGGCAGTTGGCCAACCGCTCCGTACGAAATCAAAATGGCGATCAGCCATTTGGATGATGATGAAAGAAAGCTGAGACGCATTCTGAAATCCTTTGTATGGTTGGGCACGATTGATACTTCCAAGGCAACCGTTCATCGTAAAACATTTCCTCCGCAATAGCAAGATTAGCAAAACAGATCCTGCAATCGGATTCTCGCGCAACGCGGAGGACAGTTTCCCGCCAAATCCTGCTAAAATCGCTGAGTATTGAACTCGTATAACGTGCTGCACTCACCCCCAAAGGGAATGGAACCATGGTCTTCGGTCCGCTTAAGCAATCGCAAATCGACTTGTTCCAGCAAGATGGCTACCTAGTACTGAAAGCGTTCTTGGACGCAGAGGAGATCGCTCTGACGCTCCAAGCAGCCAGGCAAGACGAAGCGATGCGCATCCACGCGATGGAAGTCATCGACACTCAAGGACGCAGCACCAACCTCTCTCTTTGGAATGAGCCAGGAGATGACATTTATGGAGCGATCTGTCGCAGCCACCGCGTCGTCGATTCGATGGAACAATTGCTTGGCGATGAAGTCTATCATTATCACTCCAAGCTCAGCGCGAAGGAGCCCAAGGTAGGTGGCGCTTGGGAGTGGCACCAGGATTACGGCTATTGGTATCAAAACGGTTGTCTGTTTCCGGACATGGCGAGCGTGTTCATTGCGATCGATCCGGCGACCAGAGAAAACGGTTGCTTGCAGTTGCTCAAAGGTTCGCATCGGATGGGTCGCGTTGAGCATGGGAGATTCGGTACTCAAACAGGTGCGGATCCCGAGCGTGTCGCTGCGGCGATGAACCGGCTCGAACATGTCTATTGCGAAATGGCTCCAGGCGATGCGGACTTTTTTCATGGCAATACCCTGCATAGTTCGGACGCTAATTTAAGCGACACGCCGCGTTGGGGACTCATTTGCTGTTACAACACGCGTCATAATAATCCGTATAAAGATTCCCATCACCCGAACTATAAACCGATCATCAAAGTCGAGGACTCAGCCATCAAAGCGATGGGCGCTCGGGGAAGCGAAACAGGAAAAGCATTTCTCGATGCAAAACGGGACCGAACGCAAGGCAAAGTGCAAAACCATTAATAGCGCATCTGTCCCCTATTCGATTGACTATCTGCCTCGCATGCCAAGGAACAAATCCGTGGGCATCGGCTGCATTGGGTCCGGATTCATTATGGCCGATTGCCACTTGGTGGCGTATCGCAAAGCAGGCTTCCATCCTGTTGCCATTGCAGCCCGAAACATTGCGCGCACGCTCGAAGTGGCACAGCGCCACGGGATTCCCAAGGCTTACGAATCTTACCAGGAACTCATCGACGATCCGCAGGTCGAAGTGGTCGACATCGCTGTACCGCCGGACATCCAGTGGGAGGTTGTACGCGAGATCACCCGTCGACCCAACAACGTGCGCGGGATTTTGGCGCAAAAGCCGTTGGGTATCGACTACTCGCAAGCATGCGAAATAGTTCGCATGTGCGAGGCGGCAGGAATCACACTCGCCGTCAATCAGAACATGCGCTTCGACCAGTCGGTTCGCGGGCTGAAGAGTTTGCTGGATCAACGCGCTATCGGAGAGCCGGTTTTGGCGACCATCGATATGCGAGCCATCCCCCATTGGATGCCGTGGCAACAACGTCAAGGCTGGGTGACGATGCGAATCATGAGCATTCATCATCTCGATACGTTTCGCTATTGGTTCGGCGATCCCGTCCGCATCTTTGCAAGTGTGCGCACCGATCCTCGGACCCAGCCCAAGTTCGATCACGCGGACGGAATCTGTCTTTACATCCTCGAGTACGAAAGCGGACTGCGGGCGGCAGCTTGGGACGATGTATGGGCCGGTCCGGCGCTCGAAGGAAGCGCTGCAGACTCCTATATCCGTTGGCGAGTGGAGGGTATTCGGGGAATGGCTCGCGGTACGATCGGATGGCCCGAGTATCCTAAACCGACCCCCAGCACGCTGGACTACACGACTCTCGATACGGGCGTTCATTGGATCGAGCCACGTTGGCCGGAGGTTTGGTTCCCGGATGCGTTCGTCGGTACGATGGCCCAATTGTTGGTCGCCCTAGAGGACAATACCAAGCCAGAAATAGACGGCCGTGACAATTTAAAAACCATGGCCTTGGTCGATGCCGCTTACCTCTCCGCTCGCGAACACCGCGCCGTTTCGATCGATGAAATAGGCCGGCCCTGAGACGCCGCACAGGATGCTTCTTTTCTCTTTGCCCTTTTTTCTTATTCGCTGATCCTTCATGCAAAACACAAATACGCATTGGCAATTTGCGACCGCCGGCAATATCCGGTTTGGTCGCGGCTGCACTGCCACGATCCACGAGGAATTGAAACGGCTACGCGTCGCCCGACCATTAATAATCACGGACAAAACCATGGCTTCGATTCCTCAAACCAGCGCCGTCATCGCTGCCATTGAGAAATCATGCCAGGCAGCGTCGGTCTTCGACGCATGCACGGCCGAGCCATCGATCGAGATCGCTGAGACGGCGATTTTGTACGGCAAAGGGAGACCCGTGGATGGGATTGTTGCCATCGGCGGAGGTAGCAACCTCGATGTAGGGAAAGTCGTCGCCACGGCCTTGCAACATGGAGGCAACCCGCGTGACTACTTTGGCTTTGATAAAGTCCCGGGACCGATTCTGCCGTTGATCGCGATTCCAACCACCGCCGGCACCGGTTCTGAGGTTTCTCATTCCGCAGTTCTGTCGGACGCGCACGCGATGACCAAAGTGAGCACCTTAAGCCGTTGGCTTCGTCCCAAATTGGCTTTGGTGGACCCAGCCCTGACAGACACTTGTCCGGCAACCGTCACCGCCCATAGCGGTATCGATGCGCTCGTTCACGCCATAGAGGCCGTAACCAACAGGGACTTTAGCGAGATGAACGACGTCGACGCGCAAGCCAAAGCTTACGAAGGCAGTTATCCGTTGACTCGCATGCTAGGCGCCGAAGCGATCCGACTGGTAGGGCAGTTTCTCGTGCGAGCTTATCGAACCCCCACGGACCGAGAAGCCCGCGATGGGATGGCGTTGGCTGCACTGCTCGCCGGGATGGCTTTCTCCAATAGCGGAGTTGCACTGGTACACGCTTTGGAATACCCGATCGGTGGCTTGACGCACTGCAGTCACGGCGAAGGAAATGGGCTTCTGCTGCCACATGTGATGCGATTCAATTTGCCAAGTTGCGAAGGATCCATGGCCCAAGTGGCAAGTTGGCTCGGCTGCCAGACGCAGGAGCGATCGAGCGCGGAGGCTGCTGCGATGGCAATCGAAACGGTGGTGTCCCTGCAACATACGATAGGAATCCGAACTCGCCTCCAGGACCTTGGGTTGGAACGGGAACAAATTCCCTTGATCGCGCAAAAGGCGTTTCAGATCAAACGGCTGATGGATGTCAATCCGCGTCGCCCCCAAGAACAAGACCTCATCAACATTCTCGAAAACGCGTATTAGAATTTGTGCCCAGTCAACACTTTCGTAGACACTTGAAACGGGAACCGGACGCTAGCCCACGGTTTTCGGCACTTGTTGTGATCAATGCAACAAATCAAATAGGAGCTTTTGTGATTTCCACTTCGGATAGCGATACTCGCTCTTTGCGTTTGGGCGCGATGACGTCATTGAAACCCATCCCGCGAAGCTGCGTTGCAAGCGCTTGCATCTGTTCCGGCTCGCCGTGAACCAACCGGACCCGACCCGTTTGCGAGACCGCGTCTCGAAGAAGCGATTCAAAGTCGTTCATGTCGGCATGTCCCGAAAAGCCCTTTACTTCGGCCACTTCTATCCACTTGTTCCAGGTTTGGCCTTGAAATCGCACCGTGGGGATTTGCGAAAGCAGTTGCGAGCCCAAGGAGTTGGGCGCTTGGTAACTGACGAGCACCACTGTTGAACGAGGGTCATCGATGTGTTGTCGAAGATGCTGAACGATGCGGCCTCCTTCACACATTCCTCCCGATGCGATGATGATACATGGCTCTCGCTGAGTCGTTCGGAACCAAGCGTCATCCTCCGTTTCAAGCCATTCGCATGGAATCGATTCGTCGAAGGGAGCTAAATGGTCGCGATACTTTTCAAATACCGAGTCGACTTTTTGCGCGAGAGGGCTATCGACGTAAATCGGCATTCGAGGCAGTTTCCCGCTTGCCATCCACTTGCGGACATAGTGCAAAACCAAATGGGTGCGCCCGAGACTGAACGCTGGAATCAGTACTTTCCCCCCTCGCTCAAATGTGTTTGTTACGATGCTCGCCATTTTTTCGGACATGGTGTCCAGCGAATCGTGAAGCTTCCCACCGTAAGTGCTTTCGCAAATAAGGAGGTCCGCCGGGGGAACCGGCGACGGCTCAGCCACGAACGGAACTCCCCGTCTCCCCAAGTCCCCCGTAAACGTGATGGAGTATTCTCGCCCCCCTTGCTTGATTTTCAGAGCGATCATGGCGCTCCCCAAGATATGGCCTGAGTCGATAAAACGAAGTTGTATATCGGGGTGCACGTCGACGGTCTCCAGGTAGTCGACCCCCACACATAGGTCCATCGTTTTGTCGATGTCGTCTAGATCAAACAGTGCCGATGACGAGTCTCTCATAGAGCGTCCGCGGTTCCCCTGACCGCTTTCTCGTTCATGGATTCTGGCAGAATCTTCTAACATGACCCCAATCAAATCGCGGGTCGCGTGCGTGCAATAAATCGGTCCGTCGAAGCCTTGTCGGACCAGGTTCGGGATATTTCCACAATGGTCCATGTGGGCATGACTCAACAATATCGCATCGATCCGCATGGGATCAAACGCAAAAAAACTGTTCCGCAATCGCGCTTCCTCGCGAGGCCCCCGAAATAAACCGCAATCAAGGAGAATCCGATGCTGCCCCGATTCGATTAAGTGGATAGAGCCAGAAACACTGTGCGCCGCGCCCAAAAAAGTTACTGTAGGTGGTTTGTCCCATGTGTGGGGCGTTTGAAGATTCATGCTCGGATTGTACCGCAACCTTGCAAATTAGTTTACCCATATAAAACGACCCTTGAACAAAACTGCCACAATCCATGCGATTGAAGAGAACTTAGCGAACTGCCCAGCGGGGGCACGGCTCAGTTTTCTAAATCGGTCGCACGGTTGTTTTTTCTCGCGTCCAGTTCACGTTCGAGATCCCGTCTTTTGCGAAGGATCCGTCTTCTTTTTGCGCTGACATCTACCAAATCCGCATAGACACTGGGCCCTCGGATAACCGCCCAGATGGCGAAGAAAAATAGATAGCCAACCAATAACCCCTGCATGATCTTGGGCGCGTTGAGTCGCACTGCGATGGTCATAATGACCGCGACGACCGCGGTCAGCACCATCAAGCGGCCAATACCAAATTGCCCCCGCGGGCGATTTGAGCTTCCCTCGCTTCCATCCTCTGGCTCATTCATACCTCAGCAGCACAGGTCCTCTCTGCCTATCCATTCGTGCTGGACCTGACGCATAAGGAGAGCGCAGTCGAACTCAATCGTGCCAACAGGAAATCGGACCCGATCTCCGAAAAAGCTGGATTCGATCCTTTCAATCTGCAGTGATTCCACCGTCCATCGAGGGCAAACCAATTCGATCCCGTCAAATCGTCCCGCCGTGCGCGTTGCGGAGTATCCGAGCGAACCGGCCTTAAAGAATTCAGAAGCGACACCTAACGTTTTGAAGACCGAGGTTTCGGGCAAACTGGAACAAACGGAACCCGCGACGATCACTTCGGTTTTGCCGTCGAGACTCTTCAAGGCGACCGAGAGGTGATTCTCGCTTTCTTTGACCTGGAACCTAGCTCGATGATGCTCGCCCGGAAAGATTCGCCCACCCGCCGCTGCATTGAGAATCGAATTCGTATCGCGACGCGGGATGTAAACCCCGCGACGCGTTTTGCCATCTTCGTCCCATTCCACCGCAAATCGGTGGGCCGCATTTTCAGAACCTATCCCCCACGGAAACGGA
Source organism: Pirellula sp. (assembly GCA_031412875.1). Classification (GTDB taxonomy): domain Bacteria; phylum Planctomycetota; class Planctomycetia; order Pirellulales; family Pirellulaceae; genus JBKCUI01. The sequence continues at coordinate 19,193 of JANODW010000902.1, forward strand.
AAGAACTTGGGGCGAATTCCTTTGAGTCGAATGAGACAAATGCCACCGATCCCAAAACCGTTGACCACGATGGGACGAAACGGTTTTGGCAAGTTCGCTTGCATTGTTTCGGGCTCGATTCGAAAGTTCGCCAAAATGCGACGTTCGATCAGGCCGCGAATGGTTGGAAGTTTTAGCATTTTTCTACGACCTGACTTTGAGGCAACGCATGAAACCAACCAGAGCCTGTACTATATCTTCGCGCCCGCACCCTTGGTAAACGCCATGAACGCAGATTCGAGATTGATCTCTTCTTCTGCAAAGCGTTTGATGGCGATGCCGTTACTGATCAATAGGCTCGCCAAAACCGAATAATCTCCTGCATCTACTTTCAGTGTCGCTTTGATGGACTGACCTACGATATCAACACTTTGAACCATCGTATGATTGCTCAAAAGCTTCGCGGCGGAATCCAACTGAACGGCTTGTCCCGTCTCGACGAGGATCGCCATGTGCGGGCGGACTTGGCGAATCATGGATGCAACATCGTCGCTAGCGATCATTTTTCCGGAGTCGATGATCCCGACCTTGTTACAAACGTCGGCCAGCTCAGGCAAAATGTGACTGCTCACGATCACCGTCTTACCCATCGAACCGAGTCTCCGCATCAAGGCTCGCATCTCAATTCTCGCGCGTGGGTCAAGCCCGCTGAGCGGTTCATCCAAAAGCAATACAGCCGGGTCATGCAACAGGACGCGTGCCAACCCAAGCCGCTGCGTTTGACCTCGCGACAGAGTATTCGCATACGCATCTCGCTTGAATTCCAAGTCGACCACTTCCAGCATCTCGTCGCAACGCTTGCGTCGCGCCTGGGGTGCAATCCGATAAGCGGCCGCAAAAAAGTCGAGGTATTCGATGACCGTCATGTCGTCGTAAACACCAAAAAAATCTGGCATATAACCAACGAGTCGCCTTATTTCTTTGGGATGCGTGTAAATCGAATAGCCGCAAACATACGCTTCGCCATACGTGGGCGTTAGCAAGGTTGCAATGATTCGCATCGTCGTGGTCTTGCCAGCCCCGTTGGGACCGATGAATCCAAACAAGTCTCCTTGACCCAAGTCGAGATCGATATCCCGAATCGCGTACATATCGTCATATTTTTTAGTGAGCTGCGATGTTTTGATCACGATTTTTGACCGATGGATATTGGTTTTTCGGTGCCCGTAGCAGGAAGCATATTTTTGGTTTTGCTAACAGGTAGGATCAAGCGGAGGAATGTCCGTCTCTCTCCATCAATAGGCTGGATGGACAACTGGTTCCTGCGCATGGACCACACCAGCGACGAGTCCTTGAATTCGCAAATGAGAACCGCTCGATCCAAACGAATGACGTCCGAACAATCCAACTCGCTCAAGTACCGGTCGTAGAGGCCCGTGTATTTGCTGCCCCCTGCTGCTTTATGAAAGCTAATCAATTCCATCAAGCGATCTAGTTGGTTCGCATCGGCTGGATTCCACGGTGTACTGCGTTCCTCACCGCCAACATTCTGGCGTCGCTGCAGTCGGCGAGTAATATCTTTGGGGACCGTCGACGCTGAAAAGGAAACCCTTTGCCCAACGCGAATTCGCGTATCGAGCGTGTACGCACGTCCACGATAGATCAGAAGCGCATCTAACAAATCCACATCCAATGGGTTCTCGAAGCTCCCCTCGAGGAGGTCTTTGGAACCGAGCACCATCGACAAACTATTGGTCTCTCCGGGCAATGCAATGCGCTCCTCCCATGTCGCGCAAAGGGATTTGGAACCCGCCGCCGGAATCCCAACCCCTTGAATGACAAAGGCCTCTTGGCTGTCGCTGGGATTCTCGTTCTTGGCGGTACTTGTCCGAGTCGCAGTATTCGTCCGAGTGGCTGTGTGGCTGATGTTCCGAATCTGGTAGCCGGGCATTCCTCGATCGGTCGCAACCGACGATTCGAATCCACCTAAGCCCCGCCCGGGTTGCCCAAACCAGTCCAACTGCACAGCCTGGCTGGTCTCGTTTTCTTTGGCGTTTAAGCCTTGCGATCTGCGATGCGCTGAAAAATCGAAGGAGCCACGATTCCCTCCATAGCAATGAGCAAAGGCGCGCCCGCGCAGCATTTGTGTTTGGTAGTCGATCTCCAGCAACTCTAAACTGTTGATCGTCGGAATCTCGGGCTTCCAATTTCGTGCGAGCCCCGCAATGAAGAAACAGCTACCGATGGAACAGACCAGCAGCGTGATCCACGTGGCGCCGGGGCGTTTCCATTTCCTCGCCACCAAGAAATAATCCAACGGACCGATGACCACGCAAAACAATCCCGTCAGCATCGCAATCAACACCAAATTCCCAAGCGTCAATTGTGGGAAGTTATCCAAGGTTGCATTTAACTGGCCGGAGATATCGTCGTAACCGAGGAACACTCGCTTCTCCGTCACCGCGTCCTTTTTCTCCCATTGCTCATCGAGCAAATTCTTGAGCAGCGCGGGACGGCTTTCCCATTCCAAAATCTGAGGACCGTCTAATTCCACTGCAAGAAACGTTGCTTTCCCCGCTCCATACGCCCACCGCGCGATGAGTGGAAACTCAAC
>JANODW010000903.1:0-7333 GCA_031412875.1 Pirellula sp.
CACCAACGATTCGCAGTTCTTCATCACCGAAGGACCGCAGCGCCATCTGGACTTTAATCACTCCGTATTCGGACAGATTATCGAGGGGGATGCGAACCGCGAAGGGATCTCTCGGACCAAGGTGACAAGCGATCGGCCCGATACTGAAATCTCAATCAAGTCCGCCGAAATATTTAACGACGTAGAGAATGGGCTGATCCGACTCAAAGCGTTAGCCAATTCAGGCACGTCCACGATTACGGTCCAAGTGGAGGATTCGACGGGCAACCGGTTTACCCGTACCTTTGTTGCGACCGCCGCAGCAGACACAGCAAACGGTGCTCCCTTTTTGAATACCATCGTGGTGCCCCCGATCGCCCCCGGACAAACGGTGAACATTCAATTGACGTCGCAGGACGCAGAAGGTCAGAGCGTTGTCTATGAGGCAACACGCAGGGGCGCAGTGGACTATCAGTTCAATGTCAATGCAACCACTGGCGTCTTGAGCGTCACGGCCCCAGCAAACTTCACCGGCAACTTTGAATTGACTGCCGGAGTGCGAGCGACCGACCAAGCCTCCGTTACGACGGGAGACAAATTTGATACGCAGGTCCTTCGATTCACCGTAGCTGCAGCGACGACCGCACCGACCGGTGTCGACCTTGCCGCTGCCAGCGATTCGGGCACAAGCGATTCCGATAACATAACCAATGCCGCAACGATGCAGTTTGTCGTCAGCGGTACCACCGCCGGTGCGACGGTGAATCTCAGGGTCGGGGATCAGGTTGTTGGGACCGCTGTCGCAACGGGTGCGACCACCACCATCTCCACGACATTGGTTTCGCAGTTAGGCGACGGTGCGCGCAGCGTTGTCGCCACGCAGACGGTGAGCGGGTCGACCAGCGCTGCCTCGCCTGCCCTTTCGGTCACCTACGACTCGACCGCCCCGACCGCTTTGGCCGCCAATGCTTTGCCCACTGCGGCCAACGTTGGTACGGCACTGAGCTTCGATTTGGCATCGTCCGAAGAAGGTCCTGGGTTGCGGTATTCTTTGGAAAACGCTCCCGCAGGACTCACTGTCAACCCAACGACGGGGCTATTGACCTGGACCCCCATCACATCCCAATCCGGAGCCCAAACGGCCAACCTGCGATTGACAGATGCTGCCGGAAATTCGCGAGTCCAAGCGATGTCCATCAATGTTGCCGATACCGCCAAAGTAGGCATCAGCTTGCAACTGTTTGACTCGACCAATACCAACCCCATTGCTACCGCGAGCGTCGGACAAGAGTTCGTCGTGCGAATCGTCCTCAATGACTTGCGAACCGGTGGTACGGGAGACGGAGACGGGGTATTTTCGGCATACATGGATATTGAGTACGACTCCAATGTTTTGGAGGTGGTCGGAACCAGCCCAGTCACTTACGCTTCTTTGTTCGGCAACGGGCGCAGCACGCCGGTCATCACGACTCCAGGTTTGATCGATGAATTAGGCGCATTCTCCAGTTTCAATACCGGACCAGGACGCGATCCGCAAACGCTCGCTGTGGTTCGGATGCGAGCCAAGGCATCGGGGCAGGGATTATTGAGCACGAACCCTGCAGAGAACGCCAGTCGCGGCATAACCATTTTCAAAGAGGACACGAATGTTCCTCCGAGCCGCGTGACTTTCGGAACCGCTACCCTGGCGGTTGGCCAAAATTTTGTCGCAGTGAACGACTCTTTCAATTTCAATGAGGATAGTTCCAACAACTCGCTGCCCGTTCTCGACAACGATACTCTCGTCGCAGGAACCAATACCGTTCTGACCTTGCAATCGCTCTCGACTCCCTCGCGCGGTGGGACAGTCTCGATTTCGTCAGACAGCAAACGGGTGATCTATACGCCTGCTGCCAACATCAATGGCTCGGAGACGTTTACGTACACAGTGCGGGATCAAACCGGTGCCACGGCCACCGCCACTGTCACCGTTGGAGTCACTGCCGTCAATGACAACCCTGTCGCGGTCAATGATTCCCTCGGTACCGTCAAGACCACCGACACCGAAGTCTTCATTCCGGTATTGACCAACGATACGCTCGGTCCAGATACCGGTGAAACGCTGACGGTCACTCAAGTCGGGACGCCGTCTCAAGGCGGCACAGTTCGCGTTGGAACCGCTGGTAGCGGAGTCGTGTATACTCCGAGGTCGGGCTTTACAGGCAACGAAACATTCACCTACACCATCAGCGATGGAAACGGTGGTACCTCGACGGCAACGGTGACCGTTACCGTGTCGCCGGCTGTTCCTCCACCGACCGTCGTGGGTGAGACGTTTGCGGTCACCGAAGATGCAGCGGCCGCGGAGTTCAATGTCCTGTCCAATGATACGGCCGCTCAAACGGGTGACACGCTGACCATTTCCAACGTCACCGCGCCCAATGGGACAGCGACCGTAACGAGCAATGGAACGCGTCTGACCTATACTCCTAAAGCGAATTTCAACGGGCAAGAATTGGTTGTCTACACCGTTCGCAGCAGCAACGGCGGTCTGGCCAATGGAACCGTTACGTTCAACGTATCCGCAGTCAACGATGCGCCCGATGCCGTCAATGACGCGCTCCCCGCGCTATCCGCTCCGAACCAGTCGCTCAACGTATTGGCAAACGATGTCAACGTGGACTCCGGCGAGACGCTGACCATCACGGCCGTAACCCAACCACCAGCAAATCAAGGCACTGTGCAGATAGGACCCAATGGCAGAACCATCCTATACACCGCGCCGAACACGGAATTCTCCGGGACAGTTACCTTCTCTTACACCCTTGGCGATGGAAGTGCCCTCAGCGATACCGCAACGGTGACACTCACGGTCAGCAACTTCACTCCACGAGAAGTGGGCGTGCAAATCCCCGTCGGATTGCAAGGCCTACCGTTGTCTGTAGAAGTGATCCCGCCTGCGGGCAGCGCAGCCGGTGCCACGACTGTGCCAGTGGTGATGACCCCCAATGGGGCCAAGGTCGTTAACGTTGGGCCGGGCGAATATCGATTCACCATTCCGGATCTGCCTTTCATCTCCGGGGGCGCTCAGTCCGTTGTGGTCAGCTCGGCAGCCGATGCCCGCAGCTCCTTGACGACCGCCTTTAGCATCGGAACCCGCGAAGCTCGATTTATCGACATCCGCGATTTCATGGGACAAAATTTGCGAAGGGGACTCACCGCCGCGGTGGCTCCCAGCACGGAATCCCTATGGAACAACGGTCAAGGGGATTGGCAGTCGTTCAGCAACGTGAAGGTATCCTTGAATACCGCTGGCGATCAACTGACCGTGAAAGGAACCAATGCATCCAATCAAAACGTTCAAGCCACCTTGCCGGTCAGTGACCCGAAAGTGGCCATGCGCGGCAAAGAAGGAAACGCAACACTGTACCGCATCCAAGCAGCACCGTCGGAGCTGACATTTACCCCCGCCACTACCACCGCGTCCACTTCGGCGGCATCCGGTGAAGGAGAAAGCAACGCTGCACTCGATCCGAAATTGGTCGACCAAGCGATCCAGCAGGTCAAGGCGAATATGGGAAACAACGCCGACACCGAGGAGCTGACCAACAAGAACAACGGTACCAACTCGAACTCCATCTCCACGGGCTATCGCCGCGGTTTCCGAACACGTTAAAAGACTCATGAAACCGAATTGGACCGAGCAAAATCTTAGTCCAATCCATTGGTTCTGGATCGCCCTGGCCTGCTTCCTTCCGTTGCATGCCTCGGCGGTCGTGTTCGATTCATGGTTCTTGCTTCCGCCTAAGCCGATCGGCGACGGTCCCGACTACGAAGCGATCGGTTATGGTTTAAGTCAAGGGTACGGATGGTCGACCTCTTTTTCGGACCCTCAGTGGCGCAGTGCCTATGAGGGACCCGCCATCGCAGATGCCGCGCTAGACTATAGCGTTCAATTAGCCCGCGTTGGGCCTGTGGTTGCCGATACCAATCGCCCTCCGCTGTTGCCTCTGTGCATTGCAGCCGTGTACCAATGTTTGCCGCGTGGACCGATGGCGTTTGCCGCTGTCCGCCTCGGCTTGGCTGGATGCTTGTCGTTGGGATGCGCGATTGCCGTCGCTTGGAGTGTGGCGCTAGCGCGGAGCGCAACTCAGAATCTCCCGCGGCTAGCGATCCCAGCGGTCGGCATCGCGATGATCGCGATCGTTTACTCCGAACGCAACGTGCGCAACTACACAACGGATTTCCTGACCGAGCCATTGGCATTGCTGCTGACCCAATTGTTTCTCGCAGTTGCTTGGGTAGGGGTCCATAAAAAGAGCTGGTCGTGGGCCGTCGGTGCAGGCGCGTTGTTTGCAGGAATGGTTTTCTGCCGAGGGGTCTTCGTGCTCTGGATTCCCTTGGTTCTCGTTTGGCTAGGGTATTTGGTCAGTGTCACCAATGTGGCTCAAGGCACCGTTCCTCGGGTGCCCAACCGATTGTCGGCAGGGGGTTGGCTGTTGGTGTGCTGGTTGGCTTTTGCTTTGATCGCGTCGGCTTGGTGGGTGCGAAACTGTTATGTGCTCGGAGCGCTGCAACCCTTGGGAACCAAGGGAGCGATTACCCTGTTGGGTGGCTACTGCGACGAAGCCCTGGAGGCAAACGGGGAATGGCAATTTGCACCCGAGAAAGCACTCAGGCAGCGACTCGAATCCTCGATCGAACTCCGTCACGCCACTCCGGAGGATCTCATACGCTTGGAGCTAGCGATGGGGGAAATGGCCGCGGTGCAAGTCAAAAAATGGGCATCTGAAAACTGGCAACGGTTGCCCTCGCTGATCGTCCAGCGGGTGATCACCGAATGGAATCCGTATACTGGAAAAGCGTTGGTCCTCAAGCTGCTGGCTTTGGTGGGCGCTCTGTGGCTTTTGCGAGTCAATCGAATTGTCTTGATTTGGTTGGCGGGGCCGCTTGCGATCAACACCTTTTTCGTGGGAGCCACCTACAGCGTCGGCGGTCGATTTTTGGTGCCAACGTACGGGCCACTCTATATCTTGGCGGCCTTTGGGATGACCGTTGTTTTGGGATGGCTAGCCGACCGCCTCTGGGCGTCGCAAAGCCGCGTCGCAATCGCGTCTGGGCGAAACTAAGGTCCCTGCCTGCGGGCACCTGGGCTTTTCTCAAGCTCGGCTCTCATCTATCCTCTTGGCATGAACGCATTGCCCCCCTTCCTACACGAACTAGCACCCAAACTCTCTTCACGCGAGCTGAGCAGCCGAGAGGTGACGCAGTTTTTTCTCGATCGCATCGAACGGTTGGAACCCCGCGTTCATGCGTTCCTATCCTGGGACGGTGAACTGGCGTTGAAAGCCGCTGACGCGATCGATCGCCGACGCGCTTCCGGCGAAACGTTGCCTCCCTTAGCAGGGATGCCCGTCGCTATCAAAGATATCCTTTGCACAACCGACTCGAATACGACTTGCGGATCTCGTATGCTTGAGCATTATCGCTCCCCCTACGACGCGCACGTGGTGACCAAGCTACGGCAAGCGGGGATGGTGATTTTGGGAAAAACCAATCTGGATGAGTTCGCGATGGGGGGCTCAACCGAAACGGGATTGCAGGGGCCAGCATACAATCCATGGGATCTGACTCGGACCTGCGGTGGCAGCAGCGGCGGGTCGGCGGCCAGCGTGGCCGCTGCGATGGCACCTCTCTCCATCGGCACCGATACGGGCGGGTCCATCAGGCAACCCGCGGCGTTCTGCGGCGTGTGCGGGCTGAAACCCACCTACGGCCGAGTGAGCCGTTATGGCTTGATCGCGTACGCCAGCAGCCTCGATCAAGCGGGACCGTTTGGACACACCATCGCAGACCTAGCGATCGGTTTGCAAACGATTGCCGGCCACGATCCTCGCGATTCGACCAGCCTCAACGTCCCGTTGGAAGACTACGCGGGAGAACTTCAAAAACCGCGGCGCAACGCGACGATCGGAGTCATTCGCGAACAAATAGATGGACCGGGGTTAGATCCCGAAATTCGCACCGCGATCACCGTCGCGATCGACGAATACAAGCGACTCGGTTATCAAGTCGTGGATATCGAGATGCCGCATTTGAAGTACTCTATCCCCACCTACTACATCATCGCGCCCAGCGAAGCCAGCAGCAATCTCTCCCGATACGATGGAGCCCACTTCGGATTCCGCGCAGCCCTCGACCAGCACCGGCCAACAGCCATGTCCGGCGAAAAAAGCCTATCGCCGTTGATCGAGATGGTGAGCCAGTCGCGTTCGCAAGGATTCGGCGCTGAAGTGCGTCGGCGAATCATGTTGGGGACCTACACCCTCAGCGCGGGTTACTACGATGCCTACTACAAAAAAGCCCTCAAGGTGCGACGATTGATTCGCCAAGATTACGATGCTGCATTTGAGAAAGTGGATGTTCTCTTGGGCCCAACGACCCCGACGCCACCGTTCTTGATTGGCGAAAAAGTGAACGATCCCGTCCAAATGTACCTGGAAGATCTATTCACCGTCGGCGCGAACCTAGCCGGTATCCCCGCCCTCTCGATGCCGGTCGGAAGGACCGCGAGTGGATTGCCCATCGGAATGCAACTGCAAGGCCCAACACTCTCGGAATCGAAGTTGCTGCAAATCGCCCACGCCTACCATCTCGCGGTCGATTATCAGCCCAAGAGTGCTTTGTAAGCAGGGCAGAGGTTTCGCGTCCAGCGTCGAGAGACTTTCGTAGACCATGGTAGACTGTCGTGATGCATGAATATCCTGGGACAGGATCGAACTGTCGGCCTATTCTTTAGGAAAGAATCGCTCTATCCAACTGAGCTACCAGGACATTTTCCCGCGAGAATCGGATACTCGCTCGGGTGCCCCTGATTGTAACCGGATTTGGATTTGAGGAAAGACGCGCTCGATTCCCTCGCCGATAAGGCCCTTGGAGCGGCACCCAAAAAGAACCTCCGACAAGAGTATTGACGAGAAAACTTGACGCGAAACCGATATAGAAAGTCGACCCTTATGCGCAGCGTATCGATGTTGATAGCGTTCTCTCTAGCATGGTGCTTTGCGACCGTTTGCTATGCAGACAATCCGTTGCCTCCCTACGATGCCCCACCGGTGGTCGAGCCCCCGTACTACCGAGTTCGTTACCCAGGCTCGACGAATGCTGGCGAACTGGTTTATCCGGTCAGCTATTTGGTTTGGGTTCCACCCGGCGTGAAAGTGCTTCGCGGGGTCCTGGTTCATCAACATGGCTGCGGCGAGGGATCCTGCAAATCCGGTCAAACCGGTGCGTTTGATTTGCATTGGCAAGCGCTTGCCAAGAAGCATGACTGCGCTTTGATGTCGCCCACTTACGAACAGCCCGACAAGGCCAA
>JANODW010000904.1:0-2036 GCA_031412875.1 Pirellula sp.
CCTGCTTCGATGGCATCCAATAGCGAGTTGCTCTTTTCGAGGACCTCCAAGGATCGCTTGCACGACGGCAAGCCAAAATTCCAAGTTGCAACGAACAGCGGTTTTTTGCCCTGCGGTTGCGAGCGACAAACGTTCGATAGCCCACCGATGGCGGTCATAGCGCCAACGACTCCTGCAAATTGCCTGCGATCAAGTTTCATGAAGTGGCTTTCTTGGGATTGCGAGTTTTGGTTGAGCCTGGAATCGATTCGCTTTGGAAACTAGGAATCGATTCGAACAGGGGTCGCGTTTTGGAGACACGGTTTGAAATACGAAAACGAACTTCTCGTTATGTCAATTTAGGATTGCATTGTAGAACGTTTAGCTGGCCGTTACTGGGATGACCTCAAAAAAGGTTTCGCAAATCACATCCCCTACCAAATTCAGTTTCACTTGGAAGTTGTCGATAAATTCGTGAAGTCCCAGGTCCATGACGTCATCGATATGCAGGAAATCGAATTCGGCTCGCAGCCGTCCTAGGAACTGTTCCGGCTTGTTGCTAAAGTTGCCTGTGGTCCCGCCTGTTATTGCGAGCAACGATTGTTCCGCTCGCATCACGCAAAAGCGGATGGCTCGCGGAAAATCCCGATCCAGGAGCATGAACGCTGCCACTTGTTTGGGCGACAACCGACCATGCCGCCGGCGGTACATTTCCAACGCGCTGGTGCTCTTGAGCAACATTCCCCATTGGCTGATGTCGATCGGAGTTCCTACATCGCTCACATCGGGTAAAAGCAGATAGTACTTCACGTCCAGGATCCGAGATGTTTTGTCGGCCCGCTCCAATAGGGCACCGAGCCGACCGAAATTCCAGGCCTCCCCTTGGGACATCGTGCTGTAGGTGACTCCCTCCAGAAGGTAACCCGCCTGCCGAATGCGGCCGAAAAACTCGAATGGCGAATCCACTGCTGTCGAATCATGCCGATTGTCCCGCACGAACAAATAAAATTTGTTGAGCTCTTCCCACATCTGGCTGCTCAGGATCTCACGGCTCACGCGAGCGTTCTCCCTGGCCATCTTGAGGCAGGACAGGATCGAGTTGGGATTGCGTTCGTCAAAGGTCAAAAATCGAATGACGTTTGCTTGGGTCACTTGATCGTAGTGTTCGTGAAACAAATCATTGTCGCCGGTCGTATAGATGAGCGGCTCCCATTGCTGGTAGTGCCCAGCACCGATTCCCAGTGTCAAGTTGAGTGTGACGTCGATAAAACGAGCGACATTCTCAGCCCGCTCGATGTAGCGCCTCATCCAAAAAATCGAATCTGCCACGCGAGATAACATTCAATAGCCCAATCGTCTTTCAAGCACCATTTGATTCGTTACGCATCACCCAAGTATCTTTGCTACCACCGCCTTGAGAGGAGTTCACTATGAGCGAATCCTTGACCAGTGCGACGCGAGTCAAGCCGCCCGGCACAATGTAAATGTCCTCGCCAAAAAGGATGTAGGGTCGTAGGTCCACGTGCCGGCCTTCCAACGAATCGCCGCACAACGTCGGAACGGTAGAAAGGTCAAGCATCGGTTGGGCGACATAGTTTCTGGGATTGTGTGCAATCAAGTCCTTGTAGGTAGCAAGCTGCTCCTTGGAAGCTTTCGGGCCTAGCAGAATGCCGTAGCCTCCCGACTCATTCGCAGGCTTTATCACCAACTTGTCAATGTTTTCCAAGACGTACTTGCGCTCCTTTTCATCAGCGCACATGTACGTCGGCACATTTGGCAAGATCATGTCTTCGTTCAAGTAGTACTTGATCATCTTCGGAACATAAGCGTAGATCGCTTTGTCGTCCGCAACTCCCGTTCCCGGTGCATTCACCAACGCCACTTTGCCCGAGCGGTAGACCTGCATCAAGCCCTTCACTCCCAACGTCGAGTCAGGTCGAAGGCATTCCGGGTCTAGAAAGTCGTCGTCAATCCTTCGATAAATGACATCGACCCGTTTGAGCCCACGCGTGGTCCGCATATGAACAAACCCATCTTTGACGAGCAAGTCCGAGCCC
>JANODW010000905.1:0-6456 GCA_031412875.1 Pirellula sp.
CCTTCCAAATCGGCTTCAATATGCTCCGCTGCGCTCTCTCGCTAACCGACTAAACACCCGTGGGTTGCTTTTGCCGAAAGTCGCAGTTTGGGACCATTGTCCCGAACGAACAAACGGACGGGATAACGGTCCCATCCTATACCGCCCGACTACAAAGCAATCGCGACAGGCTGAAACACACCAGCCGTAGTTTGGGACCAAGGTCCCAAACGAACAAACGGACGGGACAACGGTCCCATCCTACTCCTCGCGACTACAAAGCAATCGCGACTGGCAGTGCATTTCCAAACCGTTCAAAATCCTTGAACGACCAGACCACTTTCTTTTCTGGGGTCACTTCCAGGATCTGAGGATTGTCCTTGCCTGCATGGCAATTCACAATCCAAGTATTCCCGTTTGGCAATCGATCTACCATCGTGATCCAAGCCAATTTGATCCCCTCTAGCTCGCTCTCTTTGATCTCCCAAACGATTTTCTTGTCTTTGGTGACTTCGATCACTCGGTGTCCGTCGCCTGTTCCTACGAGCGTATTGCCGTTGCTCAATCGAACGGCGCTATACAGTTGGGAACCTACTTCGTATTCCCATACGATCGCTCCCATCCGATCGTATTCGCGAATGCACTTTTCGCCTTCGTGGGCAACCAAGTACGTTCCCGCAGGGGTGATGCGAACCAAGCGTGTATCGCGATGCGGGTCCGGCTTGCTTACTCGTATCGGAGTCGCATGAACGACTGCTCCCTCTTTGTTGACCTCGACGATTCGCGACGATCCGCTTTCTGCGACCATCGTCAATCCGTTATCCAAGCGGCGAAAGGCGTGGATCTCCACCCTGCCCTTTTCGTTGGACGGCTTGTATTTCCAAACCTGCGTTCCCTTGCCGTCGACTTCGATGACCTCTGTGAAGGTCGTTTGCAGCAGCCAGTTCCCATTGGGCAGCGGTTGCGCATCGTGGATCGATTGGATCGGCAAGGATAAACCGACGGAATTATCCGCGTTGACGACCGCTGCAATTTTTTTCTCGTAGTCAGCCGCAAATAGCGATCGAGCTTTGCCCGTTTGCTGTCCCAAAGAAACACTCGCGTAGGAAATGGACAAGCAGACGGAAACAGCGAATAAAAGGGATTTCGAGGACTGGATCATATGTTAGTGGCTCGTGGTAAAAGGCGGGTAAACGTGGAAAGGCAAGCGTGGCATTTTAACATAAAGGACGGTGGCATGTCGCTTCTTTCGCGAGGGGCCTGCGTCGGGAAGCCTGTATCGGGAGCACCCCATCGGTAGTCGAGCAAGCAATACAAAAAACGCTTTCCGTGTTGGCAAACCGAAACAAGTCAAAACTTGCATTCGTATCTCGCATTGTTTGGCAGGCAAGCTATTATTTCTTTTGGTTTAAAAATGCGTATCCTTGAAGTTGGATAGTGGATAACAGATACAATGCTTCGAAAAACAAGCGATATCGGAATGGTAAAAAAGGTTTCACGGATTCTTTTTGCGATCTTTTGTCTAACTTTCGAACCGCTAACAGCTCTGGCACTGACTGTTCCAGCGCACGGCCCGCTTGAGGATTTCCAACGCCATCCGCTGACGCAATCGGAAATCGGCGATGTTCTTGCTGGGGAGTTTCGGTGCGCAGCTTGTCATACTGCGCGCGAGCAGGATCGCTTCCTTGAAAAATCAGCTCCGGACTTGTCCGACGTGGGGGCAAGGGTCTCGCCAGATTATTTGCGGCGCTTTCTCGCCTCGCCCGAGACCACACAACCAGGAACCTCGATGCCCAACATGATGGCTTCGGTGACGGAAGCCAAACGCGATGAGATCGCCCAAGCCTTGACTCACTTCTTGGTGTCCCAATCCAAGTCGACGTTTCAACCGGGATTGCCTGCCGATGCAGATGCTGAATTGGGAAAAGAACTTTTCCATTCCGTCGGATGTGTTGCTTGCCATTCACCCAAAGAACTGATTGAAAGCGATCAGCCAAACGAGGAAGATCCCATCGAAACGACGCCGGTCCCGAGCCCGACGCTTCCTCGCTTAGGAGCCAACCTGGATGCGGTTGCGAACAAGTACAGCCACCGTTCGTTGAGCGATTTCCTTTATCAACCTACACGTGTTCGAAGTTCGGGAAGAATGCCGGACATGAAATTGTCGACTTCAGAAACGCATTCCCTCGCCGCGTACCTGCTTGGCGAACAAACGCAGAGGAGCGAACCGCTCCAGCCGGATGCTCGCCTTGTGGATATGGGGAAAGCTTATTTTCAAGATTTGAATTGCGCTGCTTGTCATAAGTTGGGGGATACCGAGCCCGCGCCGAAGCGCGTTGCATTGAAGGACGCCGATTTCTCACGCGGTTGCCTTACCCAAACAACAACCAATTCGCCTCGGTTCCAGTTCGATGCGATGCAGCGCGACGCGATGGTGGCGTCTGTGAAAAAGGAATCGGTGGGCGACACGGATAGCGTGACGATTGCAAAGACGTTGACTGTGTTCAACTGCGTTGCGTGCCATGTTCGAGATAACTATGGGGGTGTTTCGAAAGATCGCAACCCGTACTTCCGGACCACGGAGAAAAATTTGGGTGACGACGGTCGCATACCACCACCTTTAACGCTAGCGGGTGCCAAGCTTCAACCGGTTTGGCTTAAGAAAGTTTTGTTCGATGGGGAAAGCGTCCGTCCATACATGACGACGCGAATGCCACAGTACGGCGAGACGAATCTGCGACACCTGCCCAGCTTACTAGCACAAACCGACATTCTTGAGCCAGTCGATTTGAAGATCCCAAACCCAGAAAACAATGACAAAAGTATTCAGGAACGGGAAAAGAAACTGAGGGCCGGGGGACGCGAATTGCTCGGCGATAAGGGGCTCAACTGCATCGCTTGCCACAACTTCAATGGAAAGCCATCTCCACTTAATAAAGGGATGGATTTGATGACAACGTACCAACGTCTCCAGCCAGCTTGGTTTAACAATTTCTTGCGAAACCCCGGCGGCTATCGACCTCGCATTGTCATGCCATACTCTTGGCCGGGTGGCATTGCAGCCCATCAAACTATTTTAGATGGCGACACTGCGTTGCAAATCGAAGCGATATGGTATTACCTTTCGTTGGGAACCTCCGCCGCCGATCCGCCTGGAATTCGGCGTGAAGAAACCAAACTGACGGTTGGAAGCGTTGCACGCGTGTATCGAGGACGAAGCAGCGTTGCAGGGTTTCGAGGAATCGCTGTCGGGCTTCCCGAGAGACTGAACTATGCGTTCAACGCCGAAACAGGAACTCTCGCCGCGATTTGGCAAGGGGACTTCATCCGGGTAGACAGGAGCGGCCAAGGCTCCGGTGGATTCAACCCCTCAAGCAAACCTATTGTTTTGACGCAAGACGTTTCCTTTTGCCGACTCGACGACGGGAATGCCGCTTGGCCACTGAGGCCGGTGATGACCAAGGAGGCGCCGGTCAATCCCAACCCTCTGTACCCGAAGAATGTAGGGTATCAGTTTCAGGAGTATTTTTTGGACGAATCCTCCACTCCAACATTTTGTTATAGAAGTGGGGATATTTCTATTCACGATAGATCCGTCGCCGTCACCGCGGATGAGAAACCTTTCCTCCTGCGCACCATAGAATTCCAGTCGCCAAAAATGGAAACGCTTTGGTTTCGGGCATTGACCGGAGAGATTGTTGCAGAGTCGGAGAAGGTTTATACAACCCCAAGCTTGAGGTTGACGATTCCACATTCACAAAAGCACTTGCGAACGGTACCTGAGAACAGCAGTGCGTCGGAATTGCTGCTAGAACTTACTATCCCTCAAGGCACGTCGACGATCGAGATAAGATATGAACCCATTCAAAAATAGTCGTATGGCAGTGCTGGCCTGCCAAATTTTAGCCTTGTCCGCAATGTCTGCAGGTGTGCAGGAGTCAAGGTCAGAAGAGGTTGGGCAGCGTTGGGGAACCGAAGCTCGCGAGCGAGAATACTACTCCATCGTGAGCATTCCGATTCCCAAGGATCTCGTCATTGAAGCCGGCGCGTTTGCAGCCCTGCCTGATGGACGTATTGCGGTTGGAACACGCCATGGGGAAATCTACATCATGGATGGTATCGATACCGAAAAACCAAATCCCTCGTTTCACCTCTTTGCGAGCGGGCTCGATGAGATCTTTGGTCTTTCCTATCGAGACAATGCGTTTTATGTAACTCAAAGTTGCGAGTTGACGCGAGTTACCGATACGCGGAACGAAGGCAAAGCAAATCGATTTGAAACCATTTCGGACGCTTGGGGATACGCAAATTACCATGAATACGCGTTCGGTTCCAAATTCGATCCGTCAGGCAATATGTTCGTTTCACTGGGATTGTCCAATTCCTACGACTCGCTCGCGCTCTTTCGAGGTTTCGTGATGAAAGTAGCACCCGACGGAAAAACGACTGCGTTTGCAAGTGGATTACGAAGTCCCGGCGGAATCGGACCGAACGAACATGGTTCCCTTTTTTATATCGAAAGCCAAGGGCCGTGGAATTGCTCGTGCAGTCTCAAGGCGGTATCGGAAGGTAGTTTTCACGGCCATCCGGCTAGCTTCAACAGTTACCAGTACGCTCCGGAATTGGGGCCAGTTCCCGAGAAGCCGAAATCTGGTTCGAGGATCGTCGTGGAAAAGGAGCGAATCAAGCAACTGGTACCTTACGCTGTCATCTTTCCGTACATCAAGATGGGGCGTTCCATCACGGGATTCACCGTCAATCGAACGATGGGAAAGTTTGGGCCATTCGACGATCAAATGTTTTTGGGGGACTACACCCTCTCTATTTTAATGCGAGCAACCACGGAACAAATCAATGGGGTCTGGCAGGGAGCATGCTACCCATTTCGAGAGGGGCTATCTACGGGCATATTGAATGTTGAGTTTACACCGGAGGGGAATTTGCTTTGCGGCGGTACCAATCGGGGCTGGCCGGTTCGGGGAATGAAAAGCTTTGCTTTGGAACGACTGACTTGGAGTGGCAAGATGCCTTTCGAAGTGAAAGCGATTACCATCCAGCCCGACGGTTTCAAGGTTGCGTTTACCAAGCCGATTGACCGAGTCAGCGGCAGCGACCCCAAATCCTATTCGGTGACTACTTTTACCCATCCGTATCATGGTGGATACGGAGGACCGGAAATCGAACAAACTACCCCTAGTGTCGAATCGATAACTGTGGCGGAAGACGGGATGGCGGCCAAGATCGTTTTGGACAAGCTAACTCGAGGATACGTTTACAATTTCGATTTGATCCGTGTCCTTTCTCATGATCAAGAAGAATTGTTGCATCGGAACGCGTATTACACCGTCAATGAGATTCCGATTCGTTAGACCCATTTGCTTCGCTCATGACATCAAAGGGAATTCAAAATGCGCATTGATTTAAGATGGACGGTGGTTGCGACTTTCGTTTTTTTGGTTCTTTTTCTGCCAATCATTGGCGACTCGCACACCCGTTTGCATGCTGCGGATCATCCAGTTCCTGAAAGCCCGCTTTGGCTGACGTATTCTGGTGAAAAGGGGCCTGGAAACGGCAAGCACATTGTGCTGGTAGCGGCAGATCAAGAGTATCGAAGTGAACACTCGTTACCGATGTTGGCCAAGTTGCTTGCCAAGCATCATGGATTCGACTGTACCGTTTTGTTTAGTTTGAACGAAAACAATGAAGTCGATCCGACGAAGAAAATTCAATGGGAGGATAAGTCGGTCGTTCACAACGTCCCGGGACTAGAGCATTTGGCAAAATGCGATTTGCTGATCTTGTTCAGTCGGCTAATAACGTTGCCTCCCGAGCAAATCGAACACATTTACAAGTACTTAGATTCAGGAAAGCCGATCATTGGCATCCGAACGGCCAATCACGGATTCATTGGATTTGATTATCGGAAAGACGGAAAAAAAATCGACTTCGGTAACGAAGTTTTGGGAGGCGCTTTCCGTAGCCATCATGGCCGTTGGTCTCAAGACTCGACACGGGGGATCATTGTGGAAGCCAACAAGGAGCATCCGATTCTCGCGGGCGTGAGAGACATTTGGGGTCCCTCGGATGTCTATCGAACCTATAAGGAAGGAGATGAGTTGCCAGCGGATTGCTTGGCTCTTGTGATAGGACAACCGTTAATGGGCAGAAAGCAACAGGATGCGATCAATACCGAGTTAATCCCGCTACCGGTTGCTTGGGTGAAAAACTGGAAGAGCAATAAGGGTACGACGGCGCGCGTCTTTCACACGACCATGGGGAGTGCCCAGGACTTTCAGAATGAGGGTCTTAGGAGGTTGATTGTAAATGCGTCGTATTGGTGCATGCAGATCGAGCATGCGATCGATGGGAACGCTCGGGTAGAGATAGTGGGAACTTACAATCCGCCAGACAGCGGTTTCGACTACAAGAAGTTGAAAATAGAACCAAAAAAGCCGAGCCACTTTAAATAAAAAAACT
>JANODW010000906.1:0-3545 GCA_031412875.1 Pirellula sp.
CCGAAACCGGGCGAACCTACCTACGTCACGATCGCGACCACTCGTCCCGAAACCATGCTAGGGGACACGGCCGTCGCAGTCCATCCGGACCCGGCGTCCGCGTTGGATAAGTTCGAGCGGCAGCTTCAAGAAAAACTACAAGCAGCCAGCCTCAAGGATCAAGCAGCGATCCAATCGCAATTGGATGAGTTGGCGACGCGGCGGACTGAGATGTTGCCGCAATTGATTCTGCTCGCGCAAATGGCCCGCGATGGACGGATGCTGAGGCTCCCCTTTGTCGATCGCGATATTCCGCTGGTTACCGACACTTGGGCGAAACCGGAATTGGGAAGCGGTTGCGTCAAGATCACGCCAGCCCACGATCCGAACGACTACGACGTCGCCATTCGTTGTAGCTTGCCCAAGATCAATATCATGAACCCTGACGGCACGCTCAATGAAAATGGTGGTCCGTTTGCTGGTTTGACGATGGCAAAAGCCCGGCTAAAAGTGGTCGAAGCTCTCGAAGAAAAAAAGCTTCTGGAGAAAACCGAGGATCGAGAAATTGAATTGAAGCATAGCGACCGGAGCAAGACCCCGATCGAGCCCTATCTCGCCGACCAATGGTTCGTTCGAATGGAGCAACTGGCGCAGTCCGCCATGGACGCGGTCACGCAAGGGAATGTAAAGATTTACCCGCAACGGTATGCGAGCGGGTACCTCGATTGGCTCGGCGAGAAGAGGGACTGGCCGGTCGGCAGGCAATTGTGGTGGGGGCATCAAATTCCGATTTGGTCAAAAACCTTCGAAACGGACACCGAAGCCCAGTCCCTCAAATTCAAAATCGAAGCGATGCCCGAACGGGCGACCGGCCTGCTTTGTGTTTCGATTGAGGAGCCGTCCACCCTGCATGTTTGCATACGCGATGAGGACAGTGGGGTTGAAACTAAATTGCAATCGCTCGGGCTGGTTCGTCAACAGGATGTTCTCGACACTTGGTTCTCGTCGGCGTTGTGGCCGCACTCCACGCTGGGATGGCCGGAACAAACTCCCGAGTTGCAGTATTTCTATCCGACCAGCACTTTGATTACCTCGCGCGACATCATTACGCTGTGGGTCGCGAGGATGGTGCTGATGGGCCTGAACAACATGGGCCAAGTTCCGTTCCAGGAGGTATTCATCCATCCCAAGATCCTCGATGGGTATGGCGAAACGATGTCCAAGAGCAAGGGGAACGGTGTCGATCCGCTGGATGTGATCACCAAATTCGGACCGGACGCGTTGCGATTTGGGTTGACTTCGCTGTGCACCGAAACGCAGGATGTTCGCATGCCGGTTCAGTTCGAATGCCCCCACTGTGAGACGCTTATCAACCAAACCAAAGAGAACCGGTCCAAACCGCTGATCACCTGCGAGAAGTGCGGCAAGCTGTTTTCAACGCAATGGGCAGAGGCCGAGGCGGACAAAGCGCATCCGATGGCGCCGGTTGTCAGCGAACGTTTTGAGGTTGCACGCAACTTCGTCAATAAGCTTTGGAACGCCTCTCGCTTCGTCATGATGAATCTCGAAGGTTTCACTCCGATGTCCGTCGAGGGTCGATCGCTCCCCTTGGAAGACCAATGGATCCTGTCGCGGCTCGCTACCGTCACCAAAAGCATGCAGTCGGACATCAAGCAGTTTCGCTATGCCGAAGCCGCGCGTACTGCTAGCCATTTTGCATGGGATCACTTTTGCTCCCTATACGTTGAAATGGCAAAGCCGCGACTGCAAGATCCAACGGCGAGGGGGCTCGTGCAGCAAATTTTGGCCCATTGCTTGGATTCGATGTTGCGATTGCTGCATCCGATCATGCCGTTTGTCACCGAGTCTATTTGGCAGCAATTGGCTCGCTTTGCTGAGCATCGAGATTTGGCTTGCAAAGCGAAACCGAGCCAGTGGATTGTGCTGGCGGATTGGCCCGCGGTTCATGAAGAACATATTCGGCCCGAAGTCGAACGTCAGTTTTCTCATTTTGTCGATCTCGTTGGAGCGATTCGAGAAATTCGATCGCGGCAGAACATTGCTCCCAAAGAATCCTTGCAGTTCTGTGTGCGCTGCGATCCCGCCATGGAACAACTGCTTGCACCGATGTCTCCGTTTTTGGAAAGCATGGCGGGTGCGAAGGCCACGCAGTGGAGTTCGTCCCCAAGCACGCCCTCGATCAACGCGCACATCGCAATCGATCAAATGGATGTCTACGTCGATTTGACCCAGTTCATCGATGTGGCTGCAGAAATATCTCGAAATGAAAAGCTGCTGAGCAATCTGGTGAAGCAGATCCAAGGCAAAGAAGGTCGACTCTCCAACGAGTCCTTCGTCAGCCGAGCGCCTGCAGACATTATCGAAAAGGAAAGGCAAGCGTTGAGCGAACTTGTCATGCAAAGGGATGCGGCCGAACAAGCGATCGAAAAGTTGAAAAAACTCTAGAGAAATACCTGCCGGCGTCGCAAGCCAAATGGCACTCACAGTAGCGGAACGGCGCAAGCCGTCCGGTCCGGACCTGCAAAGAATCTCAGCGATCTCAGTCGCGACACCGGAGGGCTCGCGCCCTGCCGCTACGAAAAGGAGTGCCATTGGCGCAAGCCCTATGGCAAATTCCATTTTTTGCGAAGTCCCCACTGGAGGACCATGATGAGCGACAACAGTAGGAAGGCGCTCCACGTATCGAGTACGCCGTCGCCCAGTCGCCGGTTCTCGATCGCCGTTTGTGTGGATTGCTTCCTGCGCTCCAATATTTGACGCACAATTTCATCGGCTTGTTCGGGCGCGACCAACGTGCCACCTGCCGACGCATTAAGCTTGCCCATCTGAGCGAGGAGTTGCCAATCCGGCATTGGTTGCAATGTCTCGGCCGATTGATCGATGACCAGGAACGGCAATTTCGCTTCGAGCAGTTGGCCTTTCGAACCGTTTACTTTTGCTCTCCATTCGTAGCGACCACCTTCTTTGGACCCTGAAAAAACGGCTCGCATGGATTGGCCATCGCGGCGCAGCAAAGGGACTTCACCGAGGTTTTTGTCCCCTTCGCCGTTGCTCCGGTCGCCAATCTTCCAAAGGTTCAAAAGGATGTTTTTTGGCATTTCCACGACGTCCGCGCCACCATTCCACTCCAGTTTCACTTCGCTGGACTGTTGGAGCAGCAGTCTCCGCTGGGGCATGCTCAATTGCATCCCTTCCTCGGCGGCATCGCGACGCAGGCACCAATAAATAATTTTTCGCCAGAAGGCTTTGTGTTCATTCTGCTTCCCTTGTCGTGCCCACAGGTACGTTGTGTCAAAGGCGATCGCAATCACACGGCCTTGATCCGCTAGCCCGCTCACGATAAGCGGTTCTTTGCGTTGGCTCTCGGCGAGCAAGTTCGTTCCTGGGGTGCGTTTGATTCCCGTCCAACGATTGGCGCCTGGAAGCGGGCTGAACTGCGCCCAAGTTGCCGCGTTCTTTTCGGCCGAATCGATCTGCAGAATTTCGTTGGCTCCGACGGGAACGACTTGGATTGGTTTCGGCAAATGATTTCGGCCTTCGATAGC
>JANODW010000907.1:0-8238 GCA_031412875.1 Pirellula sp.
AATCGCTGGCCGGTGCGAGTGCGTAGTTCTAAAACAACGTTGCGGATGGGCGTGTCTCCAACGTTGCGAACTCCGTCGCGAATTCCTTTGAGTACCGGCGGGGGCAATCCATCCTCCGTCTCGAGCGAAGGTCCATCTTGAAAGACATACCCGGAGATGATCGCCGGTGGCACTTCGCAAAAATCCAACTGCGAAACGTTCTGTCCAGATTGAAGCGATACGTTGGCGATCAAGTCGACGATGCTCGTATCCGCGACGCCTTCTGGGGCTGTCTGTCCACCTTGAAAATAGCCCTCAGGCTGAATCTCACGCACCGAGTAAATTCCGGGCTTCAAATGGACGAAGCGGTAGTTCCCACCCGCGTCGGTTAGGGTCGTCTCGATAACGTTTCCTTGCGCATCGAGCAATTCGATACGCACGCCTTCGATCGGCAATTCATCGGAGTCGAAAATGCAATCTTCGTCCAGATCGGCGAAGACTTTCCCTTCCAGCGATGCGACTCGCTGCTCGCAGAAATCGTAGTCGGTCGCGTTGACGCCCGCACCTAGCACAATCGCAGAAATGATGTCCGTCATGGTCGCGTCGCCCCCAGCGCTACCCGCGTCCTGTCCACCTTGGATGTAACCGTCGGGTTGCGTCTCACGCAACGTATAAGTTCCCGGGGTCAAGCCTTCGAATCGATAGTTTCCTTGCGCGTCGGTCAACTGCGTGTCGACCACCTGCCCTTGCGCGTCGACAATTTCAATCAAGACCCCTGCCAAATCCACTTCGCCTGGGTCTTTTAAGCAATCCCCATCCAAATCTTCGTAGACATTTCCTGAAATGCTGGCTGGCAAGATTTCGCCGAAATCGTAATCGATTCCATCCATCCCCGAGGGAAGGACAATCGACCGGATGGCATCGATCCCACCGCTTTCGCCAACGACCCTGCCACCGATCTTGCCGATGCTGTCTTTTCCGTCGAGGTACCCGCTGGGCGTATCTTCTTCGATACGATACGTTCCCTTGCTCAAGGACGTGAATTGGTAAAACCCTTGCGAGTCGGTTTCGATTTCGTTCAAGAGCGTTCCGGACGCATCGAATAAACGAATTGTTGCACCCGAGATCATAGGCTCGGTGTTTTGTCTAACCCCGTCGTTATTGTCATCGCGATAGACGTGACCAGAGAGGCTCGCGGGAGGCAATTCGCAAAAATCGTAGTCCGTTCCTTGCTGGCCACCACTGAGTTCAATTTGCTGGATCCGAGTCCCGTTGATGGCGTTCCCTTTGGTCACACCATTGATCGAACCAGCCCGCGACAAACCATCCAACAGGTCGGTGGGTTGCGTCTCGACGATGCTGTAGATCCCTCGCGGGAGGCGATCGAATCGGTAGCTGCCGTCGGCCCCGGTGGTCGTCGTTGCGACCACAGTTCCCGAAGCATTCACCAAGTCGATCGTCACGCCTGGAAGCGGAGCTTCGGAATTGGGTTCGGTCGAAAAGCAGTCGAAGCCTGGCAGGGCGACACACACATGCCCCGAAAGCGACGAGGGTTCAATCTCACCAAAATTGAATTCGATGCCTTTTTCGTTGCCATCCAATCGGATCTCGGTAATTTGATCGTTGACCGAATGGGTCCCGCGTTGCTGGCCACCCACGGTTCCAACCGACTCCTTGCCATCGAAGAAGTCGACCGGTTGCGACGTTTCGGAAATGCGATAGCGGCCAGGGGGCAGTCCGATAAAGCGATACGAACCATCCGACGCTGTTTTGACCGATTGAGTGACAGCGCCAGCGATCGATTCGATGTAGACGATTTGGATAACGATCCCGCCGATGCCTGTTTCACCGGATTCGCGGATGCCGTTATCGTTGTTGTCGCGATAAACGAAGCCACCGATCTGAACCGGCTGCGCTTCGGCGAAATCCAATCGGGTTCCGCTGCTATCGCCTAACAGGATCTCGATACGGGTCAAAACATCCTTGTCATTGGAGACTGTTTCGCCAAGCTTGCCCTGCCCGTTTAGCAGTCCAGGTACCGCTCCGACGCTCAAATAGCCTGCTGGTTGCGACTCGCGAATCTGATAGGTGCCCGGTGGGATGCCGAGCTCCAATCCGAATCGATAGCGACCTTGCTGGTCCGTGGTGGCGCTTTTGCCAGTGGTGACATAGTTTCCGTTTTCGAGACGAAACAAGGTAAGCGAAACACCAGCGATCCCGACTTCGTTAATGTCCTGCGTCAGACTTAAGTTGTTGTCCACGTAGACCGTGCCCGAGAGCTCGATCGGCTTTGGAATTTGTACCGTCGTGGCCGCGGCACCTGCGGTTCGATCTCGCAACCCCGCATTGTCGTCTGCAGGCAAATCCAACCCGGTCGGTGCCAGGACCGGATCGTAAAGATTCACGAAGCTTCCTTCGGCCGCAGCGTTCTCAAAATGGGGAGCAACAAAGGTGGCGCGAAGTTTGGAGTCGGCAAACTCGACGCCCGAGGTGATCGGGTCAAGGTCCGGGTTCAGCAGCGATGGCGTTTGCGTACCTCGATAGCGCTGAACTTCATCCACATCCACCGTAAACTTGAGTTTGTCCCCTGCAAAGAAGTTTTCGAAAGTCAAAACCAGTTGCATGCCCCCATCTGTCACTTCGGCGCTCACCCGAGCATTGCTGGCTTGCGAATTGATCGACTCCACTTTAAACGGAAACGCTTGATCCGCACCGAGTCCACTGTAGATGGTATCAAACAGATTGTCCCCGCTAGAGAATCCGGGTACGCCTTGATCGGTGTCGATGACCAATCGCGTCAGTTGCGTGCCCGCCGCTCCTCCTCGGAAAGTGATATAAAAGGAATCACCGTGGGCATCGCCGCCGTTGTCTTCCTCGACGTAGACACCACCGACCCATAACGGATCGACGTTGAAAAGGATTCGCGATTCAAGGGATTCGACGGTGGAATGGCGAAGCGAATTGATAGATTGTCTCACGTTATTTTTTTTGACCGCTAGGTTGGCTTGCGATACGGAAGCGGGGGACGTCTTGCCGCAAGTCAACGAGCCAACGATCAATTTTCTTGTCCATCGATCTAAGCTTCGTTTCCAAGTCACGGTGACGATCCTCCGCGAATCGCTAGTGGCACTATGTTGCGTACGTTTTGTTGCTTGAGCCATTCACATGAATGGATTCAAACGGAAAATCACTTCACTTCAACTCCAGCACCCGAATCTTCAAACTGCGCCGCCACAGGGTGCGAGTACCGGCCCTGTTTGTCCGCCGAGGAGATAGCCCGATCGATATCCCAAATGCGAATCGTCGTGTCGAAACTACCTGAGATCAGATGTGTCTTCGATCGCTTGAGGATGCTGACCGTTCCGTCGTGGCCTAACAGCCTGGCTCGCACGCTTTGATCCTGTTCGCTAAAGATGCGAATCGTGTTGTCGCTGCTTGCAATCGCAAAAAGATTGGGCTCCAACTGACACAACCCGAAAAGCTTCCCTCCACCCAGCTCCGTCTTGCCCGCAATCGAGCGAGAAATCAAATCGAAATGGACGATGCGACGGTCTTCGCCCACCGAGGTAATGCGATTGCCGTCCTCAGAGAATTGAAGCGTTCGAATGCGATCGGAATGCAACAGTACCACGATTTCCTTCTCCGAGCTCGAATGGTTTTCACTGCCGTGCTCCCGCGATTCAAAATTTTCGTCCGGTTGCACGTCTCGCACTCTCAATACACCATCCCGGCCCCCAAAAGCAATCCGCGTTCTGTCAGGCGATGCAACGATCGTTCGAATGTCTCGACAATCGCAACTATGAACCACAGCCAAATCCTTGCGGTTCATGTCGTAACGATAAATGCGATGGCTAAAGCCTGCGGTATAAATACAACCATCATGGATGTAGGCTAATGCCATCAATGCATGCGGGGCCGTTCTCACCGCAATCGCTTTCGGCTCACCCCCCAAGCTCCATATCCGCAACGTTCCGTCGTTCCCGCACGAAGCCAATTCTTGGCCATTCGGAGAAAACTCCACCGATTGCACCCAATCCAAATGACCCAACAAGGTGGCCTTTGTTTTTCCAGTCACCAGATCCACAATCCGTATCGCATGGTCATCTCCCGCCGCCGCAATCAAATCCCCCACTGGCGAAACACTGATCGCCGTCACTACCGGCGGATCGACGTTCGACGGAAGGCTAGCTAATCGAATCGCGTCTACCCAACGGCCCGTTGTGCTGCTGCGGTCGGATGCGCTCCGGTCCGCGCTAAACGGCGAGGCAATTGGGGCCGTCGTAGGCGTCGTTACAGGCGTCGAACGCAACGAATTATTGTACGACGGCGGCGCAATAGTCTGCCAAGCGGGTTGCTGCCCGTTGCAAACTCTAACGCCAAAGACGATGGTCGCTACCATCAGCGATCGCAATGCAACACGGTTTACCATTGTCCAACTCCTCCATGATCGTCCAACGAGCGGAGGTCAATGCGCACTCCTCCAGGTACAACCTTATCGGCCGGAGCTGGCTCCGTCTTTTGGGGAAATTGGTAATTTGAGGCGAGATTCCGGATTGGGTGCTTTTTAACGCCTGGATGGATAGCCCCCCACGCGGCGAAAGACTAGGAAAGCGGCATGCTGAAACCTACAAGCCGTAGTTTGGGACCATCGTCCCGAACTGATAAACGGACGGGACGATGGTCCCATCCTACGGTAGCACTGATCCTAAGATTGCGGCAAACCGTAACAGCCTTCAGCACTCACGTTCGCTTGACGCGATAGCGTTCGAGGTACCCAAAATCGGGGAAGCGGTTTTCCTTCGGCCCGGGTTGGCCTTGCATGCCCCCTAGATAGAGAATTTCGCCGTCCGGACTAAAACGCGCTTTAGTAATCCGCATCCCAGTCTTGGCTTCGCCGATCAACTCACCGCTGACGGCATCGAAAATCCCAAGGTTCCATTTTCCGCCGCGGAGCCGACCCGCCATGACGAAATGACTGCCGCTGGGATGCCAAGCCAAAGTTTCCATCAGGCCTTCACCGGCTTGCGAGGCGACCGTTTCTTGAGTCATTGCGACCGGCGATTGTCGCCAATCGAATTTTTGCCAGAGCTGCTTTCCATTGCCGGCCATGGGATCGCGCATGTCCCCCATCCCCGTCGCATAGAGGAACTGGCTATCCGGGGAGAACGACACGTCGAACACGCCTCCGATATAGCAATGGCTCTTGATAATGCCCCAGCTCGTGAACGATTTTGTCCTCCACCTTGCCAATTCTTTGCCGCTCTCCGCTTCCCAAACGCAAAGGTCACCCATCAGATTTCCGGCCGCAACATACCGAGACGAGGAATCGAACGCGACGCATTGCACCGACGGCAACATCTCCATCGCATGCAACGTCTTGCCCGTGCTCGCCTCGATAACCTTTATCGTTGGCTCCCGCGAGGCAAGCGGCGAGTAGTCGTCGGCGCCTGCCAAATACTGTCCGGATACCGATGCGGCCAAGCGTTGGTCGGGTGACAAAGCCATATCCCATGACCAAAAGGAATGGAGCCGCTCGGACACTTGCGGGGCAATTTCTTTTCCACTCTCCACACCGCTTTCCCCGCCAACAACCGCGTCGCCATTCACGCCGCTAGGGTCGGGTTCTGTATCGCGTTTGAGATCGCCGTCCAGTTTCCGAATTTGAAACGTGCCATCGTACGCCGCGCTTAGCAGAGAGTTCGTGGACTCAATCAACGCAATGCTGGAAACATAGCTTCCATGCGTGCCGATCCGCGTCGGCTTGATCTTCGGTTTGTCTTTGGATGGACTCTCGATCGGCAATGGCAATCGATAGAGTCCGTCCATGCAACCTGCATAGAGCCGCTCTCCATCCGACCTGACGACGAAATCCATGATCCCGCTCGGGAAGGAATAGCGATCGATTTTTTCAAGCTGTACAGGCACCTCGCACTTGTCCTTTCTGGTTAAGCGAGCAACTCGTCTATGGTTACGCGAGCAACTCGTCGATAGGAGCGGCGTCCTCTTCGACTCGGTAAAACGTTGGCAATCCTGGCAAGTCGTAGGACTCGTGAGGATCCAGACCCAAGGCCGCGTAGATGGTGGCAAACAATCGACGTTGATCGATCTGGTTTTCGATGACGGCGACTCCATTTTCATCGGTAGCGCCATACACCGCACCCTTTTTCAAACCACAGCCTGCCATCGCCATGCTCCAAGCGTTGGGGTAGTGATCCCGCCCGCGCGCTTCGTTTAACCACGGGGTTCGACCAAACTCGCCCATGACCAATACCAGCGTGTCCTCGAGCATCCCTCTGGCTTTCAAGTCATTGATCAAATGAAAAACGACTCGGTCCATTTCGGGGACCAACATCTGGTGGGTCTCATGGTTGAATACATGGCAGTCCCAAGGCATTCCGTTGGCGACCATGACGAACGTCGAACCATTCTCGATCAGATGGCGTGCTAGCAGCGTATGCATTCCAAACGTCCCCGGCCCATACTTGGCCCGATCGGACTCTGGCAGTTTGCTCAAGTCGAAAAGGGGTGCGGATTGCATCAAGCCTTTGACTCTTTCAAACACAGCGTTATACGATTGGACCGACGACGCTTTATGATCGTTGACAAATTTTCGGCTAAGGAACGAACGGAGCGCCTCGCGCTCGCTGTGATCAGTCGGCTCCATGCCTGCGGGCAAGTCGACGTTTTCGATCCGATACTTGCCACCAAACCGAACGGGGCCATACTCTGCACCTAACCAGCCGGCCCAGTTCGTCGCCTTGAACGCTTTGAACTCGTTGCCTTCGGGACAGGGATCCAGCAAAACAAATTGAGGGACCGGGCTGTCGAGTTGCCCGAGCTGCTTGGCGAGCACCGAGCCAAACAGAGGGCGCGTGAAAGGCGGCCGAGGCCCCTCGCCACGCGTGAGCATATCGATCGCTTGCAAATGTTCTTTGGGTTCCGTCGACATGGAACGGACCAACGTCAGTTCATCCATGATCGTTGCCGTCTTGGGCATCAGTTCGCTGATGTGAACTCCAGGAATCGATGTCGGTATCGACCCAAACGGACCACCGGAGGGCCTTCCTGGCTTGGGATCCCATGTTTCAAATTGACTGGGGGCTCCGCAAAGCCATAACAAGATACATCGCTTGCCTCTCGCTTTCGCGGATTCCGCAAAAGCCGGAACGCTGAACAAACTCTGAAAACTGGCAACCGACGCAGCGCCCGCCAAACTGCCCTGCAAAAACAATCGGCGATGCAGCCGATGGTCCACGCTGCCACAGGGCGCATTGAAGATCGGTTCTGATTTGGAATTTTTGGACATGGTCTGCTTCAATGATTGAAACGAAATTCAGCACTCGTGATCAACGCCCAAGCCAACCCTTCGATCGCTTGCTCGCGCCGTTGCGGTTTGGCCTTGAGATACTCGCAGCAATAGCTTGATTCCTCGCCCGAAGGTTTGCGGCCTAGGATGCCGTCGAACAACATAAGGATCGCAATGGAATCCTCCGACGTGGCTGCGACGCTTTGGAGAAAACGGGACTGCTTGATCGATACCAACTCTTGAATCGTCGGACTATTCGAAAGCAACAATCCTTGCGCGACGTTTGCTATCGAGTCCTCTGTCAACACGTCCGGAAAGAGGTTTGCAAACAGCACTCGATGCTCCAATGCATTCCATCGCTGAGGTTCGACTGGATCCATGGCTGTCACCATGGACCGTTGCAGCATCTCGGCGGTCAACGGTTTCGGCAAAGCGGTCGAAAACCATTTGGGATCGGGATTCTCGGTATTTGCAGATGCGATTTGATACGACTGGGTCAACGCCAACGCTTTGACCAACCGGCGGACGTCGTAGTTGGAGTTGGCAAAATCCCGGGACAACCAGTCGAGCAGCTCGGGATGGCTGCATGGATGGAAGGAATCCAACGTATCTACCGGATGCACCAAGCCTCTTCCCATCATCCAACCCCACATGCGATTCACCATCGCTTTGCTTACCAACGGATGCCCCTTGAGGACTTTGTCCGCAAACTGCTCGCGGCGAGAGAACTTCGGAACCTTGGGATCGGAACCGTTTTTCGCATTGTAGAGTTCTTCGCGGTCTTCCTCTTTCGCATCCTTGGCGGGCCGCATCTCTTCTACATAGCGATCCTCCAAAAACCGCAATTCATTCGGCGAAGAGGATCCTTCCAAATTAGCGAAATCGGAGAACCCACCTATAGCGGATTCCGAAATGCGAGGTCCTTCGGGAGTGTCTACATTCTTGGATCGATT
>JANODW010000908.1:0-3138 GCA_031412875.1 Pirellula sp.
CATTGTAGTTCAGGGCCGCGAAAATCGATTTCTAAAAAATCCGCGAGCCGCAACGTCTCTCGCTCGGAGGACGCTAAGATAGCGGGTACCCCAAGATAGCGGGGAACATTGTCCTCGTCCAAGTTGTTTCCGTACTTTCAAAACCGAAGGCATCTTGCAAATGCGAAAAGCTAATGTCTCCAAGTTCCTTTTGCCGACCTGCACTCGTTTTGCGATCGGTTTTTTGACCATCGTTTTCTTGCTTCCGCAATCGGTCGCAGCACAGGACCCGCCTGTCGAGAGCAAGAACGGAAAAACCACGTGGATCCGTCTTTTCAATGGAAAGGACTTGGATGGATGGATTCCTAAGATTCGATACCATGCTCAAGGAGACAATTACGCAAACACGTTTCGCGTCGAGAACGGATTGTTAAAGGTCGGATACGAAGGCTATCCCGAGTTCAAAGAGACGTTTGGGCATCTTTTTTACAAAGACTCGTTTTCGCATTACCGCATTCGAGTGGAATACCGATTTGTGGGCGAACAAGTCAAAGGTGGGCCGGGTTGGGCGCTTCGCAATAGTGGGATCATGGTGCACGGCGAACGTCCGGAAACGATGACCAAGGATCAAGATTTTCCGGCTTCCATCGAAGTGCAATTGCTGGGCGGGGACGGCAAATCC
This sequence comes from Pirellula sp., assembly GCA_031412875.1. GTDB lineage: Bacteria > Planctomycetota > Planctomycetia > Pirellulales > Pirellulaceae > JBKCUI01. Next base: position 662 of record JANODW010000908.1, read on the forward strand.
GCTCGCACGACAGCTAATCTTTGTACGCCAGGAACGAATGTGGTGATGGCGGATAAACTGATAACCGCACACTGCACGAATTCTAAATCGAAGACGTTCCATGGCGATCAATGGATAACGGCAGAAATCGAAGTGCTTGGGAACGAGGTCATTCGTCACTTCGTCAACGGAGAATTGGTATTGGAATACAACAAGCCTCAACTCGATGATCGGGATCCGCACGCCAAAGAGTTAGAGCAAAAGCTAGGGAGCAAAATGCTATCGAGCGGTTCGATCTCGCTCCAATCGGAAAGCCATCCAGTGGAGTTCCGCACGGTCGAACTCCTCGATCTTTCCGTTTCCAAATAAATCCCGCTCGTTCGTCCATTCGTTTCGGGATTGTCAGCAGAGGGAGTCAAACAGAATCGGTGCCAGTCAGCTTGCTTCGATAGCAGCGATGCGTTCTTCCAAGAGTGCGCGATCTTGTTTCCGGCCTTCGTGTTCGAGCAGCCTCGATTCGTTTTCAAGGGATTGCGTTAGCGAAGCAAAATCCCCTTCGGTTTGGAAACGCGATTGCGCTTCGTGGACCGACACTAAGCCTTGTTCGGTGCTGCCGATGATTAGCTGTGCGAGGGCCAAATCGGCGACCGCCTGGGCCCGTGAAGGCCATTCATGGTCCGGGGATTTTTTGAGAGCTTTGTTTAGCAATTGGGCACCTTGTTGGTAGGCGCCTGTCTGCAATTTGACGCTGCCCAGTGCCGCGATCGCTGCAGATGCGATTGCGGGTTGATGGCTTGTTGCGGGTCCACTGAGGATGGCGATAGCAGCTTCGGACTGACCGATCGAAGCAAGGCATTTTGACTCCGCCACCCGCAACCAGAGCACATCGTCGCCGTTGGCGAGTGTCTCGGCTTTCTTTAGATTGACCAGCGCCAGTTGCATTTCCGAACGATCGGTTTGCGCCTGAGCGATCGCGCTCCAGAAAAGCACTATGGGGGATCGAGTGTTTTTAGGGAGTGTTCGAGTAACGTAGGGAGAGAGAGAATCGGTCAACGTTGCGGGCCATGAGGCAGAGTCGGGTAGGAGTTGCTCTATTCGCAACCAGAATTCGATATCCAAGGCTCCATGTTCGCGATTCATGATCTCCATCTGATTCAGAATGGCTTGAGCGCCAAACGACTGGACGTTGGTCGAAACCGGATTGTTTCGCTTGGCAGCTTCCGCCAGCAAAAGATTCAAGTCCGCTTGTTGGGTGTTGTTATTCGATCGTACCGCCACTGCCAGAGCTTGTCGGTATAAAGATTCTGCATTGGCCCACTGTTCTGCCACGACCGCGCGCAATCCCAGCAACCGCAGGCAGTCCATTTCCACGATGGGATGTCCAACGGCCGTGCACGCTTGTTTCAGTTGATGGATTGTTTGTTCTTCGGGGTCACTGGACTGCAAGGCCAACGCAAAGGCATTGCGCTGCCTTTGATACTCTTGGGCGACGGCCGGAAATTCACCGGCGACTTTTAGCAACGCGTTCCAATCCGTGGAGGCGGTCGCACCCGAACGTTTGCTTCGTGTCGCTGCGATGAGTTTTGTTTCTTTGGAAGCAGATTCACTGGCCCATTTTTCGGCCAAGAATCTTTCGCTGGTCTCTCCATATTGTTGAACCAGTCTCTTCGCGGAACGCATTTTCTCTTTCTCGAGGAGCGGCTTCAGACGCCCGCGAAGCTCCTCAACGGGTAGCGTCGAGGCGATCCCATTTCCCAAGATGGTTTGGTGTCCATCAAACCGCATTGTCCTTGCAGGAGGATTTGCAACCCTTTCGTTGTCCAGGTTCAAGTTTGCCAATGTCGAATTCTTTGCAGCGTCGATCCCTTTTGGATTCAGGATCGACGACAATCCCCAGTGCGAGGTCCCGCCCATTTCGTTAGTGGATCGATCCGTAAGTGCCGAACATCCCATGAGCGACGCAATGAGAACAGCGGGAAAAACAAGAACAATGGGATGGACCGAAGTCTTGGATTTCTGACAGTACAGGAACATGGGAGGAACTCCAGTGACTAGTAGTTCTTGGGAACAACATTGTGAAGCCGGAAGAGATGGGCGCGTTGGCAACATTCTGGGTCCGCCCGCACAACTTCGCATGGCAGGAAAGTATTCATCGTGCTGTCGGAACCATCGCGGCTCGGATGCAAACTGAATTCTTCGAGCAGTTCATTGCTTGCCGCAGCCGACTCGGAGGGGGTATTAAAGACATACGGTCTAATGACCACGACCAGTTCGGTTCGAATGCGATTGGTGGATTGGCGTCGAAACAAGAATCCAATACCGGGCAACTCTCCCAAGATGGGGATTTGGTCACGAGAGTCGTTCACCTGTTCCTCGATCAATCCTCCCATCGCGACCGCCATCCCATCTTGAGCGACGATGGTTCCGCTGACGGTTCTTCGTCGAATGGTATCCACGTTGACGCTGCTGATTCCATTTCCATTGGTGGAGGGAATTGG
>JANODW010000909.1:0-6094 GCA_031412875.1 Pirellula sp.
GTCCAACGGCTTCGTCGTACTGCATCCCAGTTAAACTTGGGTCCCCGTCGTATGGCCCTTTGGGTAGAAACTGATAAGCCGATTCATGATTCAAAAAGGCCAAGCCGATTTGTTTCAAGTTGTTGGAGCACTGCATTCGCCGTGCGGCTTCGCGAGCCGCCTGTACTGCTGGCAACAGTAAGCCAACCAAAATTCCAATGATCGCAATCACGACCAATAGTTCTACAAGGGTGAACCCCTTGCTCCTGCGAGCAACCATTCTTCGTCGCCCCCATCCCATCTGCATCACCATGTGAACCTCCACTTGTAATGTGCTTGCACAAAATGTTTCGCCCAACGCGACACGCACTTTGTACGGATAGAAAGAGCAAGGTCTATAGACTTGGAGCAAGGTTCACGGCATCTTCAACTACTCTTAACGACAATGCTTGAAGAGGCCGAAGTTTGTGAAGATTGAATGAGGACTTGTCAACGCATGCAGCGTGTCGAGCACCTATCGAGGCGAACTGGAGCTGCTAGTCCAATCCACCAAACTCAGATAGCCAACGGGCCAGTTCCTCCTGGCTCAGCTTGCGGTTCCTGGACTCGAGTTCTTGTTCGGAAAGCTCATCACCGCTTTCCAAAGGGTCCGTATCCTGCGAACCCTGCCGTGTGAGCCGAGCTCGATTTGCGATTTGTTCATCCAGCCACACGTCGCTGTCGATGGCTTGGGCTCCGCGCGCTGTCGCCTTGCGATGGATAGCGTGATCTGAGGAGACGACGGTTAGCGTTTTTGGCGCGGAATGCTTACGAATTTCGGTTTGAATCATTTCATCCGCAGACTCCCAATCGCGCGCAAACACAATCGATATGCCATGGTATTGATAACGGTCAGGCAGGCCTGGGGGCGCTTTCTTTGCATCGAAGACGATCATCGTTTTGTCGCGCATCGATTCCTCAATGAGCTCGACCAACAAGTGCAGCAACCGGCCGCGCGCGGCCCGCAAAGCGTTCTTGCCATCCAGACGCCGTTCGATGGAAGTGCTCTCGAACATCAAGTTGTAACCATCGATCAGCAATCGCATACAGCTCCATCCATTGGCTATTTTGTCTATCGATGGGCTAGGCGACTATTGCGAAATCCATAAACAAAATAGATGAGCACCCCTACCAAACACCAAATGCCGAACCGAAGCCAATTCAAGTGGCCAATCCCTGCGATTAGGTAGAGATTGGTGATGACCCCAAGAACCGGAATCAGTGACCAACGCCGGATCCAAGTCATTACCGACAGCACGAGGAAGACTCCAAAAAACACAAAATAAGGGAACTTCTCCCATGACCAGTCTCGGGTCAAGTCATGATTGAGCGGCATAGATCGCATGAAAACCGAGTAAAGGATCAACAGAGGAGGTAAAACCCAACGCCCATCGACGTAGGGTACCTTGAATCCAGATCGGTTCACTCCGTGACCGCTGCGTTCGGTTTCTGCACGGTCGATCGCGTTGAGTTGCAAGATCCCACCGCACACCAAAACAAAAGCAAAGAGCGTTCCGATGGAGCACAAATCCATGACGATTTGAGAATTGAGGAAGATCGTCGGGATCGCCACCGCGATTCCAGTGACCACGGTCGAAAAGGCCGGCGTCTTGTACCTTGGGTGGATCTTTGCAAATCGCTTAGGCAACAGTCCATCCCGCGCCATGCTCATAAAAATGCGAGGTTGTCCGAGTTGAAACACAAGAAAGACGCTGGCGACGGCAACCACCGCGCTGAGCGAAATGATTCCCGAGAGCCAATCCAAATGGTGTTTGCTAAAAACGATGGCCAAGGGATCATCGACATTCAGTTCTTTGTAGCTCACCATGCCGGTTAAGACGAATGCCAAGATCACATAGAGGATAGTGCAGATGCCCAGCGTTAACAGGGTTGCCAGCGGCAAGTCCCGTTTCGGGTTCTTGCACTCTTCAGCGGTTGTTGAGATGGCATCAAAACCAATGTAGGTAAAGAAGACCGCAGCGATCCCCTGCAGAACGCCTGCGGCCCCGTTGGGCGCAAATGGGATCCAGTTCGAAGGCGTCACGTAAAACGCGCCGATGACGATCACCCCGACAACGACTGCCAATTTCAAAAAAACCATGGCGTTGCTAGCGAGCTTGGATTCTTGGATTCCAATGTACACCAACGCAGTAATGATCAAATTGATCGCTAACGCAGGCAAATCCAGGATGATCCGCAAGCCTGCGATCTGGGGCGCGCTTTCCCAAATCCTCAATAAGGCAGCATCGGTTTCGGGACTGCGCATTGCATCCGCCGCGTTGCCAGCCGACTCCGCGCAGGAATAGTAATCCGTCTTTAACCAACCTGGCAGAGGCAAGTGCAACCCTTCCAGGATGTTTGAGAAATAGTCCGACCAAGAAAAAGCGATGGTGCTATTCCCAATCGCATACTCCATCAACAAATTCCATCCAATCAACCATGCGATCAATTCGCCAAAGACGGCGTACGAATAAGTGTACGCGCTGCCGCTAACTGGGATACGCGACGCGAACTCCGAATAGCACAGGGCGGAGAACAAACACGTGACCGCCGTCAAAACAAAGAGCAAGCTGACGGCCGGACCACCCTCTGCTGCCGCTTTGCCCAAGGTCGTAAAGATGCCTGCTCCAACCACTGCGGCAATTCCGAAGCACGTTAGGTCTAGCAAGTTGAGACTTTTTACTAGCGACGTCCCAGCAGTTTCGCGATCGGTCGACTCTTGATGTATTTCCTCAACGCTCTTCTTGCGAAAGATTCGCTCCAAAAACGGTCCTGTGCTCATGCGCTTGTTGCCAGTTTGCAAAATGGGGATGGTCGATCAACTATTCTTTCGAGCGTTCGGCGTTCGGGAGGAAACGATGACAAAGCCGCTGAATATTATCAATGCTAACCAAACCATTGCAAAGCCGTATGCCCTGCCTCGAGAAACTTCTTCCCCAAATAGAAAGACTCCGAACAAGAATTGCAGCGACGGGGCGATGTATTGAAGCATCCCCATCGCCGCCATCGGAACACTCTTGGCTGCTGCCGCAAAAAGAACCAGCGGCAACGTCGTGATGGGCCCACCCAGCATCAGTAGCATCCAAGTTCTCAGCGTGCGAGGCTCCGTGTCGTAGCTAACCCAGGAAAAGTACGCGAGCGCGGCCAGTGTGAGAGGTGTGAGGATGGCTGTTTCCATGCCCAAACCGGCGACTGCAGGCATCGTCGTCTTCTTTTTTGCCGCCGCATATAGCGCAAACGAAACGGCCAGCGAAATGGCGATGAACGGAAACTGACCCGTTTGAATGGTCATGACCCCTACCCCAATCGCAGCGATCGAAACCGCAAGCCACTGCACCGGATGCAACCGTTCGCGAAAAAACACAACGCCCAAAAGCACATTGAGCATAGGGTTGATGAAGTAGCCCAGGCTCGTTTCCACCACGTAATTGTGCTGGACTGCCCATATGAAAACCAACCAATTGATGCTGATTAGAATCGACGCGATCAAACAAAGTCCGAGGCGTTTGCGATCTCTGACGACCTCGCGGATGTGCGGCCATTGCCGACCCAAGCTTATCAACAACAGGAGCGTCGCAAACGACCATACAATGCGGTGGCAAATGATTTCAAACGAATTGACACTAGGCAACAGCTTCCAATACAAAGGGAACACTCCCCAAAGTATGTAAGCCGCGACAGCCTGCAGATAATTCAAAGCGGTCTCCGACGAAATTTCATTCCATGCACTCCGTTCTTACCGTGCAGAGATCGCAGCCGGCGACCGTCAACCTGTTTCAAATCGATGTTCTAACCCTTTAACTTGCCATCCAGCGCGAGTTGGTGGAAGAAGTGCGGAGTAGTTTCCTGATTCTTGAGAAGCCAGTCGATCGATGGTTCGTTGTTCATCGCCTTGGCGATGGCTTTGGTGGTCGCCTCGCGATTGGTCCTGAATAGCAGTTCGGGATCGTACTCGACGTCAACGATCGATGGGTCGAGCCAAACCGAGACGATAATACCGAGGTCGTTGGCCTTGTTCTTCGGGATATGCCCCTCACGCACTGCGTCGAGAACACCGTGCGCTATGGCGGCTTGAACCGTCCCCATCAAAATGTTGGTGTAGAGCGAACTGTTGACCGTCACCTTGCTGACCATCACCGTTGCCGGCTTGACTTGCACGTCGCTATTTAGAATGGCGAATACTTTGGTATGGCCTTTGACTTGATTGCCGATCAATTGGGCAATGGCATAGCCGACCGGTCCATCCAGCTCACCGATGACAATTTCTGGCTCTGCGGCCGACCAAGCGGGTTCGGCTTCGACGAGAGCTTCGCCGGTTCGCATGACAATTCGGCCTATCGATTTGGTCTTCTTGAGGGGTGCTTTTTTTTTCTTGGCCATGTTGGATTCTCGAGGGTAAATCTGGTCGCAATAGCAGGTTCTACAGCAAACGTCCTACAGATCGTAACGTAGCGGTGGTGGGATGAGTACCCCGTAGGATGGGACCATTGTCCCGTCCGTTTATTTGTCCCATCCGTTTATTCGTTCGGGACGATGGTCCCAAACTACGGCTGCTGTGCTTCAGCCGCCCGCCAGCCCAAGAGGATAACTAAATCCGGACGATGACCCGCAAGGAGGGCCTAAGCAGCACGTTCACCAAGGAGGAAACCTGCCGGCGATGATGTAAAAAAAACGGAGAGGACAGGATTTGAACCTGCGGTAAGAATTTCTTCCTACGCCGAATTAGCAATCCGGTGCTTTCGACCACTCAGCCACCTCTCCAATTCCCCGTATTCTGGCAAAATTCGCGGAGAATGCAAGATCGTTTGGCAGATTCCCCTGCCGCTTCTTCCAAATCCTCAAAAGTCAGCATGCAAAAACACCACGGCCGACGGAGTCTCAAGGCTCCTACATGAGAGAAACAGGGCGGATTGGCAGACTTTCTAAAACACCCATAGATAGGATCCCGACAAACTGCAACGTGCCCCAAAATCGCTATCTCGTGCGCTCGAAATCCGAGATCGAAAAAAAAACCATCTGTTCGATTTGCCAAGCGGAGCTCCCGGTGCAATGTTTGTCCATCGATCATGGGCGATCGATCGAGCGAAACCCGCTGCGACTTGTCTCGCAGTAAATGTGGCTAAACGTCGTCACGGTAAAGGGCAATTCGCCGTCGCCCATTTTCCTTCAAGAACAATCACGGAAGACTTTCTACAGGGCAACCTAACCATGCGACGCACGATGCACGCAGCGGCCATTCTTTTGGCTTGCGCTACTCAAATCCAAGCACAATCTCCATCCGATCGGGAGACAAAAACGGCCCACCGTTCCACTCCGACCCACTCGGAGAACTCAACGCACTCAAGTCCATTGACCGACGGAACGCCGGTCCTCGCTCCTTCGGATCACGCGGCCTCGCCAATCGCGTCCCACGGTGATGCGGGACGGCCTTTCTCGCAGCTCGCCGGTCTGATGCAGTGCAATGATTGGCGACCCAATCTGTGGGACGGCTATGCAAACGAACGGGCCGCGATCGTTTCTCGCATTTCCCAACATGTCGACATGCAATGCAAATGCTTTGAGTGCCAGACGAAATTGCATTCGCGACCATGCAATCAAAGTTGCGGAGAAAGCACTGCATGCGGCGACGGAGCAAAAACCGTAGGCGCACTGCGGTCCGGCGGGGCTTCTAAATTGGTAGTGAACCGTTACCGCACTCCAGTGTCGACGCTGTTCCCCGCTGCCTCAGATGCCTGCTGCTCGTCGTCCGGCGCGACCCATTGCGCCTCGAATGGCGCTAACGGTTGCGTAGCGCCTGGCGTTTCCACGTCTGCCTCGAACGGCCTGACGAGTTTCGCCCCGCTGCACCGTATGGTCTCCCCCGTTATCAGCAATCCAGCTTCCGCAACAGGGAGCCCCACCGAGCTGCGAAGATAGTTTCGGGAACTCTGCGAATCGCAGAAAGTCTGCGATTCGCTGGAGGGCAGTTGGACGCTTTCGTAAACTTTGTCGGTTATGACAAATTTCGCTCCGAATGGGAAGTTCATCAGATTTCGGTCGCCTTGCGACGATGACAAACATAGCAAGGATTGGGAAG
>JANODW010000910.1:0-5709 GCA_031412875.1 Pirellula sp.
TCGGTCGCAATCACGGGCAACCCAACCGCCATCGCTTCTAAGATCGTTAACGATATCCCTTCGGATAGCGAGGAGGAAACGTAAAAGCCAGAGTCGCCGAGCAGTTCCGGGACGTCGTGTCGCTCTCCCAAAAACTCGACGTGCTGGTCCAGAGCCAACGCTCGCACGAGGCTCTCCAGATGCGATCGCAGTTCTCCGTCTCCGATGATTCGCAATCGCAATTCAGGTACCGACTGCGTTGCAATGGAGACCGCGCGAATCAGAGACTCGATGTCTTTTTCGGGTGCAAGCCTTGCCACGCAAACCGCAATTGGGATCCCTGAAGAGCCACGGAACGCAAAATCCGTTAGGTCGATACCGTTCCATATCCGCAGGACTTTTCGGGCCGGGATTCTATCCTCATGCTTGCAGAGGGTTGCTGCGTCGTCCGAAACGGCGACGATGCGATCCACCCCGTACGCAGCCATCCGAAACATGCATCGCGATCGCCAACCGTGGCCCGAACGTTGGCCATGTCGCGTGTTTACGACCCATGGGACCCTTGCGATCCGCGCGCTCAAGGTGCCATAAATGTGAGGATAAATATTGTGAGTATGCACAATATCAAACCGATGTTTCTTGAAGAATCGGGCCAGATTCACGACCATACGGAAACGATTGGAAGCCCCCATCGTCTCTACCCGTGCCCCGGTTTTTCGTATCTCGGCGGCAAACCTGCCTTCGTCCCGTAGGGCGACGAATGACATTTGGCAACCGTTGTGGGTCGAATTCGACGCAAGCCCAGCAAGGACTCTTTCCAAACCGCCCGTTTTCAGAGAAACACTCACGTGACAAATGTTCATGGTCTCACTTTGACGAAATATCCCTTGCCGCGGAAGTGCAATTTTGGGACGCTCCTTGTCCGCCAACTCTTCATGAGACCCTGGTTGCTATGAAACTACTGTTGATAACGTCAACTTATCCGACACCTCGATTTCCGAACCAGGGGGTCTTCAACGGCCAACTTGCCATTGCGTTGAACCAGGAGCATTCGGTGCGTGTGATCGCGCCGATTCCGTGGACTTCCTCGCGTCCATGGTCCAGAACCCCATCCCAACCGTCTCGCCAGACCGACGCGATCCGCGTCTCGCATCCGATCTTTTATTATCCGCCTCGAATGCTTCATTGGACATATGCTTTTTGGTATTGGATCAGCATTCGAGGGTCCGTCAGGCACATGACTTCGGAGTTTCGACCGGACGTCATTCTCGGGTACTGGGCGCATCCCGATGGGGCGGCTGCATTGAGGGCGGCCCGTTCCTTGGGTGTTCCGGCGGTCGTGATGGTGGGAGGATCCGACGTAAAGATCCTGGCGCGATCGGGCAGACGTCGGATCGCCATACAAACCGTGCTTCAAAACGCGGATCGTGTCGTCGCGTTTAGTCAGGACTTGGCCCGTTGTGTTTCAGAATTGGGAGTCCCTTTGCAACGCATCGAGGTGGTGTATCGCGGGGTAGACCGAAGCATCTTTCAGCCTCGCGATCGCATCGAAGCCAGACGTTCGTTGAGCATTGATTGCAAGGTGGATGGCAACTCGGTCATCGCACTTTGGGTTGGTCGCTTGGTGGAAGTCAAAAATCCCAGGATGGCCTTGCAAGCGGCGGTCAAATGGAAGCAATGCTTCGGGGAGAAGTTCCGATTGGTGATCATAGGCGACGGGCATTTTCGGGCGGGATTGGAGCAATACGCGGAAACATTAGGCCTAAAGAATTGCTGCTCGTTTCTTGGTTCTTTGCCTCATGAGAAAATAGCAAACTGGTTGCAAGCGGCCAATGTAACGGTGCTCACCAGTCGTAGTGAAGGGGTGCCAAATGTATTGCTAGAGTCGATTGCGTGTGGGACACCTTTTGTCGCCACGGACGTCGGCGGTGTTCGCGAAATTGCGGATCTTCAGGTGGACAAACTTGTTGCTAGTGGGGACGTCGATGGTTTTCAGGACGCGGTGGTGACGTTGCTTTCCAATCGTTCGGAGGGTTCGCGTCCGACATCCGCTTACGATGTCCATGCGTTGGCGAAGCGGATGAGCGGCATTTTGGAAGGTTTATAATGGAAGTCAAGCGATTTTTGATGGTCTGCTATGCCTTCCCGCCCGTCGGTGGCGCAGGCGTGCAACGCTCGGTGAAGTTCGTAAAGTACATTGGCCGGCACGGATGGAAGCCAACCGTTCTGAGCGTGCTGAACCCATCGGTCCCTGCCTTGGATGTCGATCTCGTTCGCGATATCCCACCGGAGATCGAAGTGCTCCGAGCTCGTACATTAGAACCGAGCTACCGAATCAAAGAAAACTTGATTCGCTCTCCCACTCAGCAACCCTCGAGAATCAAACTTTGGCTACGGGGTTTTGCGATGCGATGGTTGCAACCCGACGCGCAAATCCTTTGGAATCCGTTTGCGTTCCGCGCTGCGTTGACAAGCATCCAACGGCACCGTTATTCGGCCATCTACGTGAGCGGTCCCCCTTTTTCGTCCTTCCTGCTTGGTTGCCAACTCAAGCGACGCTTTCAAATCCCACTCGTTTTAGATTTTCGCGACGAATGGAATTTGAGCTCGCAATATCTTGAAAATCGGAGCCAACAGGCCGGTGCCGTTCGGATGCAAACGCGTCATTTTGAATATGCCATTCGCCAAGCGGACGCGATCATTGCGACAACCGAAGCGAGCGCGCAGGAACTGGCGAAGTGTTGCGAAAAGATCGGCAGCCCAGCGCGCGTGCGATGCATCTACAATGGCTTCGATCCGGACGACCTGCTCCCCTTGGTGCGCCGAGCGGATAGCACCGCAAGCTTTCGTTTGGTTTATACGGGAACCCTTTGGCGACTGACCGATGTTGCACCGCTGGTCGCAGCCGTCCAAAAACTCTCCGAGAGGTTCCCGCTGGAAGCGGAGAAGCTGGAACTGCATTTCGTTGGACGACGAACTTCTGAGCAGGAAGCCGTGTTGGCCAAACTATCCGAAACACCGGTAAAACTGACTCTTCACAACTATCTTTCTCATCAGCAAGCGTTGCAATTCGCGTGCGATGCCGATGCATTGCTTTTGACGTTGGCGGATGAGCCGGGAGCCGAGCGGGTTGTGCCAGGGAAGTTGTTTGAGTATTTGGCGTTACGGAATCCCATCTTGGGAATCCTCCCCGATGGAGAGTCGGCGAGGCTTTTGTTGGAGCATTCCACGTCGAAGCGTGTTCATCCCTTGGATACCGATGCGATCGCCGATTGGCTCCGCCAAGCCATCCGTGGGAAATCGCAGCCAATCGATCATGCGAAATCGGATCACGACCTGCCCAGTCTGGATTGGCCCGGTCTGGATTGGCCCAGTCTGGATTGGCCCAGTCTGGATTGGTGCAGTCGAAGCGCCCAGGCGGGTCAGCTAGCCCGAATGCTCGACGAACTCACGAAGGACGGACCGAGCGACCGCAATAATCAAAATCCCTAGCAAACCATGCGATTTGCCATTGCTGCCGGCTTGGGAAAGCCGATATGCACAGCGTTGCTGAGCGTTGCAACGAGGGATTGGTCAAAATCGAGGGGAGATACGCGGTGGGCTGGTGGATCCATTTGCTTTATTGGATATCGTTAGCCTCCATCGTGTACGCCTATGCGGGATATCCGTTTCTCATTCTTTGTTTGGCGAGACGAAGGGCAGTACAGCCTGCCCCGGTGCTTCCCCAGCGAACCTCGGACTGGCCGACCGTAGCGGTTCTCATTTCGGCTTACAATGCCGAGCATTGCATTCGAGCTCGCATTGAAAACTTGATGCAAAGCGAGTATCCGAGGGACCGCATGACGATCGTCATCGCATCCGATGGCAGCACGGATGCGACGGTACGGTTGGCGAGGGAGAGCGAAGTTGCGAATTTGGTCGTATTAGATTTCAAAGAGCGTCGAGGCAAAGCCGCTACACTCATCGCCGCCATTGAGACGCTGGATTCTGACATCGTATTGTTCAGCGATGCCACATCGCATTTCTCTGCCGATGCCATTCCAAACATTGCCCGCCACTTTGTAGACAAAACGGTGGGGGTCGTCAGCGGTCGCGTTTGCATGGTAACCGAACAGGGCCAAAGTGCGGAAGGATTCTATTGGCGATTGGAATCCAGTGTACGTCAAGCGGAGGCGAAACTCGGCATCATGACAGGAGTCAGCGGCGCTCTCTATGCGATGCGAAGATCGTGGTTCGTCGCTCCCGGTTGTCCCACGATCAACGACGACATGGTTTTCCCAATCTTGGCCAAGCACCGCCACCATTGCAAATCTGCATTGGATCAGGATGCGATATCCGAGGTGATTATGCCCAACGGGATCCGCCATGAATTTCGCCGCCGTCGCAGGATTGGGCTCGGTGTATTTCAGTCGCTACCGCTTCTGTGCACAACGCTGCGAGGTTCAGATCGAATGACGGCCTTTTCATTGCTTTCTCACAAATTCCTTCGGTGGATGGTTCCATTGGCATTGATAGCGATGTTGTGCTGCTATCCGGTTCTATACCAATGGACGCTCTACAAGGTTTTGATCGCTTTGCATCTTTTGACGATGATGGCTGCAGGCATCGGGCTAATCGAAACCCCTTGGTCGCATTCGAGGCATCCTGCCGTGCGGGTCTGCAGCATAGCAGCGAGCTTTTACATGATGAACGTAGCGCTATTGCTCGGGTTCCTCGATTGGCTTTCGCTGTCAAGAAAAGTGGTGTGGGAGCCAACGCCTCGTCCCGAGCGAGCGATGCCGTTTCCCCGCGATGGGCATACCGTACCAACGAGCCACCTGAGTCACGATCCTTCCTGCTAGGTGATTCATGTTCAAAGTACGTGGGATGGGTTTGGCTACGCTTTGTCGAGCGGCTTTGGCGTCGGTTCGATCCCAGCCAAGTCCTCGTCATGTTTTCGTTTGCATCGCAGATCATTTCGAACCGGATTGGCAGAACGCATCGAAGCCGCTTCAGAGCGAGCGAGTCCAACGTTGGGTGACTAAATACCCATCGCATTTCGCGGGTGTGGCAGACAGTCGTGGGCGGTCCCCGCAGCATTCGTTCTTTTATCCTATTGAGGTTTACGACGAAGGCCATATCGAGCAACTATGCCACCTCGTCCGGGCCGGCCACGGAGACATTGAAATCCATTTGCATCACCAGGACGACTCCGAAGCGAGTTTGACCGATCTGTTGGAAAGCTCGCGAGACGTATTCTACCATCGTCATGGTCTGCTAAGCCGCGATCAGAGCGGGCAAATTCGATATGGTTTTATTCATGGCAACTGGTCGCTGGACAATTCGCATCCCGAGGGAAAGCACTGCGGAGTCAACAATGAGATCGACGTGTTAGTACGGACGGGATGCTATGCGGATTTTACGATGCCAGCTTCGCCACATCCTGCCCAGACACGCACGATCAACAGCATCTACTATGCCACGGACGATCCGCAGAAACCAAAATCGCATGATCGAGGAGTCCCTGCTCAAGTTGGTAAGGCGCAGCCCGACGAAAGTTTGTTGATGATACAAGGTCCATTGTTGTTGGCGATGAATGGCCGAGGGACACACCGAAGGCTCCAAATTGAAAATGGGAATTTAGCTGGAGGCCAACCTCCCAATGCACGCCGAATTCAACGATGGATGCAAGCGGGCGTCTCCGTTGGTGGACGCGAGGATTGGGTCTTTATCAAGCTGCATACCCACGGC
>JANODW010000911.1:0-6081 GCA_031412875.1 Pirellula sp.
AATCGCTGGACCGATGAACTACTTTCTCGCGATTAGTAGTAATCTGCGTCTGAAGCCAAAACTCATGCGCGTTGCGACAATTTTTGTACTGTCGGTTCCGGCTGGAGCCCCTAACAAATCCGAGTCGCAGTGCCGACCTATCTTGCTTATATCTCGTCCTGAGTAACGCCTTGCTCGCCACTGAATTCCATCGCTCGTGGGGGCGGCCAGAATCGGTTGCGCTCAGAGGTTTGAGACCACGATCGCTTGCTTTAGCAATGCGGCACTTTTAATCGGGTTCGGACTTGTGACCGGCGTGCAGACACATTTACCATTGCCGCTGATAAAGCTACCGCGAGCGAAACCAAAGGCCTTTCTTGGGTGTGGTTGGTGGACGAACAGATGCGGCAGTTGTTGCCACCCCAGCCGAACCTTCGTGTTGGCCCATTGTCGATGTTTCCACACCGGTACCGAGTGGCGAGGATGCCTGTTGACGCTCGAAATTGCGTAACGCATTCGCGTCCATCCGATCTGCTGTCGTAATCAGTTGGGTATTGCCGTTTCGTTCGGCGACGGTCCGTAGGTGCTCTGCGCGTTGGCTACGTTGCTGCTGAATCCTCGCCCAGTTTTCAGATGGGTTAGCGATGTGCTCCTGAGATAGCGGGCGATTCTGCTCGGCAGTACTCAGGTCGGCATGCTTGGAGGCCTTTATACTTCCCGCGCCGCGCACTACTCCAGCGGCTACTCCAGGTACTTGCGAGATGCTTCGAGGAAGACCACCATTTTGGCGGCCGTTCTCCTGCCCCACATTTACACCTTTGCCGGAGCCGCTGGTTCCGACTTGGGTAGTTGCCCGCGAAGCGTTGGCCATGCCCGGCGCAGCGGCAGCCGCAGCATTGCCAGCAGCCATGCCAAGGCCTCTGCTGGCATTTCCACGGCCTTGCGCGGACGCCGTGCTATCCATGCAAATGCAAGCACAGACAAAACATAGCACCTGAGGCAGTTTCATTTGCATCACTTTAATTCCTTCGCTAACTGGCTGAATAAACAATACTGTCGCTGCTGAGTTTTCACTTCTGGATACCCCATCTCGATGGTTATCGGATTTTGCGTTAGTTAACAAGACCGCTTTTTCTAGGAATCCCTCCAGTCGACTTGACGTCCGCTCAGCGCGATGGGTACAAGAAAGGCTGTGGCCTCGATACATCGATACGTATTCCAAAGTAGTTCGGAGCCGCACAAATGTTAAGTTTGCTGTGCCTGTTAGTTGTTGCTCAGGTAACCAACGAAACCACCGCCACAAATGGCTTAGGTGGTAGTGGCGAGTATGGGATGAAGGCCACAACATTGGATGATGCTGGAGCGTCTCTCGTACCGCCGGTGGAGAGTGTCGCCCCTATGGGTTACCTGACGCTTCCGTCCGTGGAATGGTCGCGCAGTGGAACGCCAATGCAGGGGCTGACCCAAGACGAATTCAGCGTTCCGACCGCGACGCAGGAGATTCCGTGGCGTGCGGAAGACGCGATGGCACCAGCCACGCAGTTCGCTTCGAACTCGTTAACGCGATTGAACCAGCGGGGCTTAGGAATCACCAGCCTCGACTTGCGACATACATGGCTGCTGGGCTACGACGATTATTCACCGTTGAACATCACCCCCGGCGTGGGCATCCACCTTTGGGCAGGCCCGCAGACACTTGACCTACCTCCGCGGGTGTACGACGTCTACATGGATCTGCAATGGCAGCCTTGGAAGGGCGAAAAATCGGCATTGCTTATCGGGGCCATGCCCGGCCTGTTCGGCGACCTGGAACGCATTGACGATCTGACCTTACAGTGGTCGGGGTGGTTTATGGGCAGCCGACAGTTGGGCCACCACTGGACCATACTCGGTGGCGTCGCGTATCTGCGCCAGTTGCAGTCCAATTGGTTACCCATGGGAGGCGTGGTTTGGGCACCAAGCGATTCCACTCGAGCCGAACTTGTTTTCCCACGGCCCAGACTTGCGCGACGTATCCACAGTACCGATGATTGGATGACCTGGGGTTATGTGGCTGGGCAATTCGGGGGTGGAGCCTGGTCGGTTCTAGACAGTCCATCACAAAATGTACTCGTCGGCTACAGCGATTTGCGGTTGGTGAGTGGAGTTGAGGCGTTGTCACGCAGTGGTTATGAATGGCGGGCCGAATTCGGATACGTTTTCGCACGTGAACTGAGGGTCAACTCAGTGCTGCTCGAAAAGCCGACCGACGCTTTGCTGGTACAGGTTACCTTCGCGTTTTAAGTTGTCGCAGGCAATTGAACCTCCCACGCCGCGATTCCAACGCTCCTTCGATTTCCAAAAGGATTTCAACTTCGGACCGGTCATCGCCAGATTGAAGTAAATCCAAACACGTCAATAGTCCGCTGAATAAGAATCATCGATCCAGCGAATGCATGCCAAGTTCACTTCAGCCAGAATGTACCGTAGTAGTAGCCATGTGCCTTATCTTTTTCTAAAAGTCAAAAGCACCTGCAGGATAAGCGAATGCGGCAATGCGACCGCCTTGCATTTTGCTTTTATGTATTCGCATAACGCTAAGGCTTCGCGGGGATGCCGTAGTACTTCCTGAATCGGCTGACCTTTACACATCGTTTCGAGACACGCTGCAGCGAGGTGACGGAAGTCCGCAACTCCCATGGAACAACCGCCCTCAGCTAAAAGCTTCGAAAGTTTAACTTTGGATGGCTGGCCAATTAGTTTTTGAGGACACTCTTTGCGCCTGCGAATATTCATTAGTGTTCCCAAAATGATCGCATCATGGAGGTTTGCGGTTGGAAACTGCTCGCGAACGAATTCACAAAAGCGTGTTGCAACCGCCGGCGTACGAAGCACTGCATCGATTGTGGAAGTCGGAAAATCCGATCGCAACGACTCCAGTAACATTGACCGAAAACTCTCCGGTGTACCTTCAAATCCGCAGGCTTTCAAATTTTCGGATAACTTCACTGTTCACTCCTATTGGTAAAAGTTTCTCCCGTTCCTTCATTGCGAGGCTCGGAATCGTCGGGCTAGATACACTTCTTCCACCGGCACCTGCATAGCTTCCGAGACTCGTAATCCGACTAAAATGCCATTCGAAGTTGTTTCCAGCCTTATTTGCTTGGGCTGCTTCAAGTGCCTTTCCGACGGACACGTGCATTGGCGTTTTGCAGTTCCAGTACTCCTCTTTGCAATCGCCGTCTCCTTCGTAGATGCCTATGGAAATCAATCGGACTATCGACCACAGTTTCGCACGTTCGACTGCTCGACCGAAATCTTGAAAAGCGAGCTAAGTCGTCTGCAAACGGATCGATCGAGGAATAATGCATGAGATCTTATCTGGGGGCATTTCGAATTCAAGGGGCATTTACGAACAAAAAGTAGCCAATCTTTCCATCCAACAGTGGCCTTACCTCAATCCAGCCATCGGCCTCATTCCACAAAGGATTATGACAACTGTGGACGTAGGCAATGGTCCCAGACTGCAGCACTAAAGATCCTGCCGCTCGTCTGAAGGACATTGACGCTTCGTGCTACTGAACATCTCATCGATTCGCTGGGCCACTACATATGCGACCGGTATGAAAAACACTGCGAGTACGGTCGACGTGATCATACCGCCGAACACGGCGATACCCAGCGATCTACGACTTGCCGCACCGGCTCCTTCTGCGAGCACAAGTGGGACGACACCGGCGATGAATGCGATTGAAGTCATCATGACCGGTCTCAGTCGTTCCCGCGCGGCCTCGATCGCAGCATCCGCGATCGATTTCCCTTCCAGCCGAAGGTCGCGAGCGAACTCAACGATAAGAATCGCGTTCTTGCTGGCAAGCGCTACGATGAGTACGGCACCAATTTGAACGTAGACATTGAACTCGACTCCAGCGTACAGTGCTGCACTGGCGACTCCCAATAGCCCCAGTGGGGCTGTCAAGAGAACTGCGAATGGCAAAACCCAGCTCTCGTAAAGCGGAGCAAGTACCAAGTACACCATAATCAACGCGAATGCGATCACCACAATGTACTGGCCACCGACCCGTTGTTCCTCAAATGCCAATCCAGTCCACTCTAACCCCATCGTCGTTGGGAGCGTCTTGCCTGCGGCTTGTTCAATGGCGGCGATCGCCGGACCTAAGCTCTTTCCAGGTGGAGCGGAGCCAATCACTGAAATCGTCGGATAAGTGTTGTACCTTTTGACAAACTGGGGACCGAATGACTCACGGACGGTGAGCATTGAGCCCAGTGGTACCATAGATCCATGACGGTTGCGTACAGAAAAACGGAGAACATCGTCCGGCCGGTCACGATAAGGGGCGTCGGCCTGCACCCGAACTTGGTATGTGCGGCCGAATTTGTTGAAGTCATTTACGTATACTGACCCAAGAGCGGCCTGAAGGGTGCCAAACACCTCTCCCATCGTCAAACCCATTCGATGCACTTTCTCCCGATCGATGTCAGCCTCAAGTTGCGGGACACCCGAGCTCAGAGAGGCGGAAAGAGAACCTATTTCGGGATTACGTTGAAGTATCGCAAGCAGCCGACTTGTATGCTTTTGCACTTCTTCGGGGCCGACTCCTTCACGATCCTCGATTTGAAATTCAAATCCACCCGCTACGCCTAGACCGATGATGGCCGGCGGCGCGATGGCAAACGCGTTTGCGTCGCGGATCGCGAGAAAATCATTGTTAAGGGAGCCGAGGATCGCTTGTTGTGTCAATTCGGCTCGTCCTTTTCTCTCATCGAATGGTGAGAACATCACGAAAAAGGTTGCGGAATTGGGCGCGTTGGCACCGTCGAGTAGGGAAAATCCACCCAGTGTCATCCAGGTTTCCACGCCTGGCGTTTTCGCCAACACTTTTGCCACCTCGCCCGTAGCACTCCGGGTACGGTTCAGCGATGCTGCATCTGGAAGCTGAACGACAACGATCCCATATCCCTGATCGTCAGCTGGTAAGAAGCCGGAGGGCAGCCGCGAGAAAGTCCAAGCGGTGACAAGGATCAAGGGTACAGATATTGAAAGTACACGCAGAGGCATCCGGATCAGGTGGAGAATAGTCGAAGCGTACATCGTCTGGACGACTTGAAAGGCCTTGTTGAATGCACGGGTAAAATAATTTCTTCGCGGCTTCGATGCTCTTAGCCACGTTGCCGACTGAACAGGTTTCAGCGTGATGGCATTTAGTGCGGAAAGAAGAGTTGTCGCGGCAATCGTAAGCGCGAACTGTTGGTACATTCGACCTGTGGTTCCTTGGAGAAACGACGCGGGAATGAAAACCGCCATCAATACCAGGGTGATTCCTAGGATTGGTCCCGTCACCTCTTTCATGGCGCGAAGCGTTGCTTCTCGAGGCGAAAGCCCTCGCTCGATATGGCGGGTCACCGCCTCAACGATCACGATTGCATCGTCTACCACGATTCCAATCGCTAGCACGAGCCCGAAGAGTGTCAGAAGATTGACGGAGAATCCGAGCAAATGCATAAATGCAAATGCGCCGACGATTGTGACGGGCACGGTCGTGGCAGGCACTAGCGTAGCTCGCCAGCTACCAAGGAACACAAGTATGACGACCAGGACCAATACTCCTGCTTCAATGATAGTTCGGTAGACTTCATGTACTGCCGCGTCCACGAATGGAGTCGAGTCGTATGGATATCCATGTTTGAGTTCCGCAGGGAACTTTTCGGCAAGCTGATTCATGGCCTCGCGGACGCTGCTTGCAACCTCAAGAGCATTCGAGCCAGGCAGTTGGTAAATGAGAATTGCCGCAGCAGCTCGTCCCTCATGCCTCGTGAACGTGTCATAACTCATACCGCCCAGCTCAACGTCGGCGATGTCTCTGAGAAACACGGTTCTGGAGTCCGAGCCCGTTTTCACAATCACACGTTCAAATTCAGATGGCTCAGCGAGGCGGCCATGTGCTGTGACTGAAAGCTGGAACGGGGAGCCTCCTGCCGTTGGCGGCTGACCGATTTGGCCGGCAGCTGCCTGTACGTTTTGCTCGCTCAGAGCTTGAACAACATCTTGTGGGGTCAGCGAGAAAGCATACAGTTTGTCAGGATCGAGCCAAACCCTCATCG